>JARFXS010000233.1 GCA_029194465.1 Candidatus Nitrosocosmicus sp. | reverse complement strand
CTTGAATAAATTCGAGAGAAGGATCAAGACAGTTTGCAATGCTGTTCGGGGGTAGAGGCAAAGTGAGAGTTTTCTTCTTTTACCTATGGATCACCCTCCGATGTATACTCACTTGTTAAGGAAAGCAAATTTAGTGGATAATGATATAGTAGCTTTTTCAATAACGATTATGGCCTTTGGTTACAAAATTATCAACGAAGGAAAATTCACATCCCAAATGCTTCCCTCACTTGCAGATTGTCGTACAAACTATCTAACTGATCGAAATTAGAGTTTTTAAGTTGCGCTAAAAATTCATTAGCAGCCTGTTCATTTTCCTGGTTTTCGGGATCTTCACCGTTTTCTGATTGTTGAGGGTTTAAGCGTAAATGAAGATTATAAGCCAAGGTTACAAATCTACCAATATCGGTCCAATATTCTTCGTTCTGACCAGCTATAACTGCTGCCCTGCAATAAATATACCATCTGGGATAACCTAAATATACATTATCCATCATGTGTATTTTTTCATCATTTGGTCTCCTTGGTTGATGCGAGTTTTCAATTAGGTAATTATCATATAATAAACCTTGACCAAATATAGAAAACGCTTCAATCAGCAATTCTTTGTTTCCGTGTTGGTCAATAAGTTTATTGTATTGTTTGACTTGAAAATCACTAACTATTCCTAACGCATTAACGGTTTCACTAGAATTTTGAATAATTTTCATAAAGTTGTTAGGATAGTTGTCAATATCTGAAGCTCGAATCATTAGCCATTTAACGGGAAGGTTGAGAACATGGGTATAGGCGTCCATAATAACTGCGGGAACTTGGCCAAACCTCATATTAAATAACATATCAAAATTATACCAAAAATCAGACAGCAATCTTGATTCCATAAACTATCTAGTACCATGGTTATATTTAAATATTGGAAGTAATTACCAAAAACGTATATATTTAATACAGAAATAAAAAATATCATGTTTAACCTTTGTCATATCTTGGCAGATATATCTAATGTTGCGTGGCAAGAAAATTAAGAAATTAATTTTTCAAAATAAAAAATTATGGAAAAGAAGAAAAGTGTAATAGGATGGAACGGTTTCGGTGGAAATCATGAGGATATCCTCATGAGTCTTTAAATTAGTTGATTTGGCATGATAAAGCCATTAACGATACTGATGAAATATGTCTATTCAGAGTTAATAAGAACAAATTACATAATGTATTATTTGAATCCTTTCAAAAGTTCCACAAACCTCGGGTTGTCTCTAATCTTATCGAAATCCTTATCGGTTAGAGCATTTTGACCATATTGTTCATTCAAGGAAATGGCCTCTTTTAGATCACCTATAGCCTCATCAATCCTGTCGGTATGAGCATAGTAAATAGCCCTATTATACCATACATTTGCGTAAGTGGAATCAAGCTCGATGGCCATAGTTGCTAATCTGATTGCTTCATCATGTTTTTCTAACTCATAAAGGACATACCCTTTATTATCTAGAGGTAAAACACTTTGAGGAGAGATCTTTAAAGCCATATCATAGTATTCTATTGCTTTATGATAATCTTCTAGAGAATCCAATGTTAATCCAATATTTACATAATCGTTAACAAGGTAATCATTAACAAGGGCTAGCCATGAGTCATTACTATGGCTATCAGACATGGTTTTATTACCATCCCTGTTGATTAGGCGTTCATCAATATCACGGGCTTTGTTATGGTACTCTAGAGCCTTTGGGTAGTCGCCCAAGTCGGAATAAACAAGTCCAATGTTATTGTAATCTCTTGACATACCCAACCTGTCATTTAGGCTTTCATGGATCTCACGGGCTTTGTTATGGTACTCTAGAGCCTTTGGGTAGTCGCCCAAGTCGGAATAAACA
>JARFXS010000232.1 GCA_029194465.1 Candidatus Nitrosocosmicus sp. | reverse complement strand
ATTCAAGTTAGAACAGTTGAAACCATGACAGATGTTTCAGGTACACCATTAAGTGATGTTTCTTCTAAAGCAGGAATAGATTTCCTCTAAGGCTCTATGAAAGCTCGAGTGCCAGGAGGAATCAGATCTAAACTACTAGCGAGTTTTGAGTCAAGTAATAAGAACATAATTAATTTCAAATTTGAAAAACCGAAAAAGGACAATTTAGGTCCACGTCTGTTAGGGTTAAAGCTTAAATTCCGTTCTCTCTTATACTAGCTTGCATAAAATACAGAAGGTTGAAGATACGAAGTTGTAGCGCGAGTTGCAAGGTGTCTTGAATTAAGTTTATCTTTAGAAAGTGACAACAAGACTAGTATGAATAAAGATTCATAAAATCAAAAGTATTAGTCTACTTCCGATACCAGCTAATGATGCTAGTTTATGTTTAGTGATTCAAAACCATTGACCATGTTACAAAAAGTTCTACCCTCCCCTATCAAATGTTACCATCCTCCAATTATTAACACCTATTGAAAGGTTAGATTCCTGTTTTTCTACCAAGGTTTCTAGTCTTACTCCACCTCCCCCTAATTTCGGTCCCTCGTTTATCGTTATACCTTAAAAAAAGGTTTTGTTAGTTGATTCCATCACAGTTCAATAATTCAATTATTTAAATATCTTGGTGAATTACGCTACCACAAGGAATTTAATCCGGCCCAGTCCATTATTTTTATATTTGCACAAGTCCACAATTTTATCCTGGATTCTTAATTATATGAGCAATTTTATTCTTAACTTGTAATAACTATGTATTAGTATCAATAAAATCTCTTATGCTGATTGCAATCTTGTTGGCTGGATCCAAAGCCAAAACTTTCCCAATTATTTCTTTTGCATTATCCTTGTTAAAAAGACAAGTGAAAGCAGCTTGAGATAGTAGTGAATCTATTTCTTTAGAATTTTGAGGTGTTTTAGGTGTTCTCTCGATATTAATCGCATTTTTCAAATGATAACAAGAAGTTATTGATGTCTTGATATACTCCTCAGCTTGATTGATTGTCATTGATTTATCGCTAGCAAGATAAATCGCGAGTTTTCTCAAGTAAAATGCTGACCTTCTTTCTTTAATTTGATTTCCAATAAACCTTGCTGGGTCTTTAGTTAAGAAAGAAATTTTCAGAATGTTTGATAAATAATGATATCTTGCACTACCTGGAAAAACTGTTGATAACTTTTCCAAAGTTCCAAATGGCTCATGTATATTCTCTACAGCTCTTGATAGCTGTGATTCTCCTCCAATCATATCTAGACTAGATTTTTGAAATTGGCGTTTGTATGACTCTGATGATGAGTCTGTACCTGTTTTAAAATTGAATGCAATAGCATTTCCACTGTGGATTAATTTTATGTGTCTGTTAGCATTTGTTTTCCTTGTTGATTTGTAATTACAGGAATTACATTCGTAATAACTTTGCATACTAACTAATTGATTCTGTACTATGTAAATATGAGTGACTCTGAGTCACCCATTATACTACGTATTCTACGTGTTAATTGCCCCAACCAATTTTCATAACCTCCTGGGCTGAAAATGTGACGGAGAGCGCACCGATGACTAAAAAGAACTATGAATAATGTTGTACTTTCGATCGCTAGCATCCTATGGGTTATAGACGATTAATTTGTATATGGAGAAAATAAGCTCGATGTTAGAGTTGAGCCTAGTAAACAATATCGTTGTGAAAGCAACTATTGGAAAATAAATCAAATTACAGACTCACTTGAGCAACTGAATATGTACATATAGCCCAAAAATTGAGTATCATACCAGAAAGAAATTAATCATATATTTAGTCTACACTTTGACAGAATTCTTAGAACGGATTGCGGACAGGGATCCTATAGA
>JARFXS010000231.1 GCA_029194465.1 Candidatus Nitrosocosmicus sp. | reverse complement strand
CCATTGATCTGATATTAACAAGTAAAGTATATTATTTTTTTAACAGAAACTTGAGAAATGAAAACACTGATCAAATATTACCAAGAGCATGGATTAATATTAAAAAAAATAAATCTTGTTTCATCTTTTAGATCCTATTATTTTTATTTATCATTCTTTATAAGCAGTAACTTCCTAATACTAACGTGAAATCTGCTAGAATTACTAAACCACTTGAACCTTTGGAAGCACAACAGATTGATCTTCCCAAACCTATGGGGCCACAGGTTTTTGTTAAAGTTTATTCTTCAGGAGTATGTCATAGTGATATTCATTTGTGGGATGGAGGACGGACCATTTGACTATGTTTGACAATACCATCGAAAATGTACTAATTCTTCAAGGAGGTGGTTCTCTTGGAGCGTTTGGCTGCGGGGTCTATAAAGCTCTTGTAAAAAATAATATCAATCTAGATATGATTGCAGGTACTTCCATTGGTGGCGTAAATGCTGCAATAATAGTTGGAAGTAAAAGAGAGGATAATACAGATCAGCTCTTAGAGAACTTTTGGTTGGAACTATCTGAAGGCTTTGCAGATATAGATAAACTTTCTCCCTTTTCTGCTTGGAATTGGTATATGAAAACTTTTCAAATGCCATTAAAGTTCGACTCTTATCCCTTTCTTTCGTCTTTATCTGTAGCATTAGCAGGAATAGAAGAAACTTATTCTTCGAATAGAATATTGAAATGGATATAAAAATAAAACACATGAAGTCCTTTTTCAGTTCTTTCATTTTTGGAAATAGTAAAATGTTTATCCCTAGGTGGGCACCTGAATACGCTCTAAAGGATCCAGAATATTTTACACCTCAAAGATGGACCTTTCTATATGATCACTCTCCCCTATCAAAAACCTTGGAAAGATATATCGATTATGATAAATTAAGACCGGAGGGAAATACAAAGGCACGATTAATTTTAACAGCCGTAAATGTCTTAAATGCACGACCTTTAACCTTTGATAGTTATAGAGAGCAAATAACTGCTAGACACATCCTTGCGACATCGGCCTATCCATCATATAATTTTCGCTGGATAGAAGTAAAAGATGGCGTTTTTGCATGGGATGGCAGTCTATTGAGCAATACGCCATTAAGGGAGGTTATAACAGCTTCGCCAAAAAGGGATAAAAGAATATACATCGTGGAAAATTATCCAAAGAACATCGATAGTCTACCAAAGAATATGCCCGAAGTTTATCACAGAGCTAGAGATATTATGTTCTCTGATAAAACAGAACATAATGTACAAATGTCAAAGGTAATATCGAGATATTTGGATTATATCGAACAACTTTATCAAACAATAGAAAATAATATTGATAAATTACAAATCGATGAAAAACAACTCAAAAGAATACGTCAGAAATATAAAGTATATAAACAAGATCATGGGGCAGAAATTAAAGAAATTTACCATGTGAAACGCGAAGAACCCTATCCTCATATGTCTGAAAATGCAGATTTCTCGCCTCAGACAATCAAGAATGCGATCAAAGAAGGAGAAGAGAAAACAAACGAAATTATAAAAAATAAAAAGCCCTCTAAATGAAACAAGCTGTAAGACAATGAATGTTTAATTTACTTTATCTTTTTAACATAATCATATTTCTCGCATCTACTACAAACAAACAAAAGGAAATTTATTTAATTCGAAACGAACTAAGGAAATAGAATTGGTTAATTCTTATATAGTTATCATTTAATGGTATTTCTTATCTACACCAAAAATAAATTATTTTTATCTTAAAATAATTTAAAAAGAATGGCAGCGATTACTTTAAAACAAAATAAAGATGGAGAAGAAATTTTAATTTTAAAATCAAAACGATTCATAGCGAGTCCTGAATAT
>JARFXS010000230.1 GCA_029194465.1 Candidatus Nitrosocosmicus sp. | reverse complement strand
CAATTATGATTACCTTTCTGAGAAAATTTTCGATTTTCGCTATTTGATTATTAAATATGCGATATCAAATATTTTCAATGATCGGTACCCATCTTTGACCTGAAAATCATACAGACAAATTAAAATAACGTAGATACATAAATCCCATGGTAGGTACAACATGGATACAAAATGGAAGATTATAAATGGTGTGGCCGTAGCAATTTTCATAGCAGCCGTGTTTTATTGGATTGCGAATTCTTGAAAAGTTTCAGAGTAGTACATTAATGAATTGTCTGTATCGTTTTGTTAATGGCATTAGATGCAGAAAAATGGAAGTAATAAACAATCTCTTATTCAGATACTTAAATATAAATGGCCAACTTTTGCTGTCTTGAAATTAGAATCCTAATCTAACTTGATATATTCTATGCTCTTTAACTATCTCCAGATCCCAAGATTGTTTATGGAAGTGTAATTCCAAATCTCAGGTAAAGTTATACATTTCGTAGACGGCTTGTAAAATCAACAACAATCTTCCGATCATAAAGCTCTCATAAATTCAATATATTATTCCAAGATTTCATGAACTTGGTTCACATCCAAGGATTGATTTGAAGAACGAAAATAAATTTTAAGCTAAATACAGTTGTATAATTTTTTCTATGCGATTCCTTGGCTATTTGATTACATGTGAAATATTCCATACCTTGTCCCACGATATATTCCGAAATGAATCCTTCGTTATATACTCTATCATTGAGTCCATATTGACTACATGCAGTTTGGTTGTATGGTTCATTTTGGTCTCCATCATTATAGCCTAACCTATAACATGCTTTCGTCTATGGGTCTCTATTATTTTCGTCATCGTCACTACTGGTATATGTAACCATTGCATCGGTAATACCCGTAGTTCCAATTATACCTAGGATTGCTATGATGATGTAAATAATGTAAATCCTTTACATGATTTGGTGTCCTCTCTAGTTATCTTCTGAAAATTGACTATTACAATTAAATTTGTCACCATGGGTCCTATTACGAATGACCAGTCAAGCCTTTCTATCTGAAACGGTTCAAAAGTGTAGTTATTTTCAAATTAATCCCAAGTTTTCACATATGTTTACTAGATTTTTAGGAACATTTCCTATTCTTGATTGACGCAAGGTGTGATGATCTTCAAAAAATATGATTCATGAAATTCTTGATACAATAATATGACCCCTATTTCAAACCTTAGGTCCTAGATTGTTCTGTACATATAATCAATACACTATAATATGTCCTGCTGTCATTTTTGGTTTGATTCCCCAATAATGAAGGGATTCAAGATTAACAACACTTGCAGTCATCCTATAATACAGTGATACCATTTTAGAATCACTATGCTATTGATTGCGAGGCATTATGATTTATGATTAATAGGTGGGCTGAATAAGGTCAAAGTCATATACTTTTAGCGGTAATAGAATCATTGTCAAAACTTAATAATTAGAAAATTAACAAAGAATTGATGCAATCTTCTAATTCGGTTGTCCGGAGTAGAAAGGTGGTAATGATTTGTGAAGACGAACAGGAATTGCTTGATCTTTACTCCAGGGTGTTGGAATTGAAATATGATGTCATTAAAGTTTGTTCAGGCGCTGAATGTATACATGAATACCTTGAGAACAAGGCAAAAGGATCACCAGTCGATCTCCTTTTCCTGGATTACAAATTAGGTGATATGCTAGGCGATGATGTAGCGAAGAAGATAAAGAAAATGAATGGAATCAAAATAATTCTAATTTCCGCGTATAATTTGGATGCATCAACTAAAAATGAACTTTTTGAAAATAAATATATCGAAAAATATCTGCAAAAACCGATTCGAATGAAACAAATAATTCAGGTAGCAGCAGAAGCGATC
>JARFXS010000229.1 GCA_029194465.1 Candidatus Nitrosocosmicus sp. | reverse complement strand
TTAGGTAATACAAGCTATTCGCAGCAACAAGGTGAAAAAAGTATTCTGGATTCTATAGATGTGAAAAATTCTAATCTGACTCTTGGTAAACCATTCTACACTGAAAAATTTGAATTTCCGATAAGTTAAAATTCCGCAGACTCAAATAGTAGTACTTCTGCCAGTTCTGAGTACTCATTTGAGGGTAATGGAACTTTAGATAATTTGCAGATAACTGCTTCTGGAAATGGGAATGAAGTTTTAAGAGAGGATGGAACCAACTTTTTGACTGGTAGAGCTCTTTTTACCTCTTCTCAAAATGGTACCGCAAGTTATTCCTTTGAGGCCATAACTAACACTACTGGAGAAGGTATTAGAACAAGTTTAGGAGCTGCCTTCTTTGATGCCAATACAACTGGAAATCTAGAATCACTTAAGAGTATCGTTGGAGTCTATGAGTCGTACATAGACAAAGCTCACGGAAAGGGGATTTTTGCAATGTGGCATATTAAAGATTTATTACCGAAATAGTAGTAGATCATTAAACTATTTTTAGGTCAGGATAGATATTTAGGATTATATCTATTGGTGATGCAAAACCCTTAGGGCCCGATCATTGTGTTAATCAAGGGTTTGCAAGATTCAGTTTCTGTCGTTGTTAGGCCTATTCCTGAGTCAAAAACTCAAGACTCTATACTGATTGGACAATTACAGAAATTACCTTTTTCTCCAACTTCAAAAACACAAAACACATAGACACCTTTCATCTCATAAATATCCAAAGAAATCGATCCATCTTGTTATTATAAGGCTAAGAATTTCTATCCAGGTACCTGGACATTCATCCACCAATAATATTGGTAAGGAAAGAGGGTTTGTCTCGGTCTGAGGTTTCACCTATTCTGAAGAGGTTGAAAAATAGAGGGTAGAAAGGAACGGTAATAGGATTTATGGTTTTGACATCTATATGATGTTGGTATCAAACGATCTCATTACCACTCAAAGACAATAGCCCAGAGTTCTTCAGGGTTTAGATAAACCCACAAATTGGCGGTCACACCCCTTCCTCGTCAAATGACCCCCCTTCGGTCATGGTACATATGCAATCAATTTGTATAAAAGACTATGGTGTTTGATGTTTTATTTTTATTAGTGGAGTAATTTACTGTCCATATAACAACCCTTTAGAGTCAACATTCCAGTTGATTTGATTTTCCATCTCGTCCCAAAACCCCTATGCTGGTCATTCTTATTCAAACATGAGTGATTTAACGGATTATTGAGCTTTCCAATTAGCAGCCGATATTATTTCAAAACGTCTTGCAATAGAATCAATTGTATATTAACGGCATACAGAAATTGATGTAGGTGACGTGCATTGGAGAGTTGATGACTCTTATTCGCTAATTTTTAAGTGAGGTCGATATGTTTTCCAGCTATAATTTTAAAAATTTTTTAGAGGTTAACCTTTTTGGCGCAACTTCACGTTCGATAAACACAAAATAGGGTTACCTGTACTTTCAATTAGTACGCAATGATGCAGAAAGTTTGTAGCCTTTGAATAGGTTAACCAACGAATCAAAAACATTTTCTAAACAATATCTCGCCGCTGATGTAATACTCTCGCCGCTGATGTAATACTCTCGCCGCTGATGTAATACTCTCGCCGCTGATGTAATACTCTCGCCGCTGATGTAATATCCTCAATATCTGTCATTCATTATATCACTATTCTCACTATATTCGATAGCCGTGTTTTTCTCTTGTACTTCCTGTAATTCCAACATCTTACCCATTCCTTCAGCCATAAAGTCTTTAATGAACTATAAGAATGCCAGTCAATTGATTCGTACTTTGGATCATTCTGTGGGTGTACTAGTTTAAGATGTGCTGATAGTTAGGAGTATAGTATTGTGT
>JARFXS010000228.1 GCA_029194465.1 Candidatus Nitrosocosmicus sp. | reverse complement strand
AATAAGTCCATACTTCAAATTACCGCATTTTGTATTGATTATTTTGTGGGAGAATGTAAAATTAGTAATCTATATCTCTAACTTAGACATCTTTGCTTTTCTTTCTGAAATGTGAACCAACAAATTTATTATTTTCAGATAAAAATTAGGAGATTTTGTTTGTTCAAGTAGTTCCTATAATTATTAACATTACTCATCGATTTCTCCTGACAAGAAATTTGTCGGCAGCCACTTATTTGACAGTATAATCTTTGATTCTTTCGTTATGTCCCTGGTTTATTCTACGTATTTGTATTTTGGATAACAAATGAAGCGACTCTGACTAAATCTTGAAGGGTATCTTTTATATTCTCCTTGTTTTACTTCATCTTGTCTTTCAACTTTTGTTCCAATTCCTTTATTCTTTCTGGGATATCTTTGGAAATAAGTTGATCATTAATTAGAGCTTGTCCTACATTTGCAGTACATCTTCTTAGTAACTCTAGATCAGATGCAATAATCTCTAGAGAATCTGACTTTTCTTTGCTTAACAGAGATCTTACCAACTCTGAATTTTTTCTCACATCGTCGACAGGTTTATTTCCAAAATAGTATCCTATGATTATTGCGACTAGACCACCAACCGTTGCAGTTACTATTTTCAAACCTGCAAAATCGTTGCCTTTTACTATGTCAAAATTCCAAGCCAAATAAAAAAAGCCAATATAGCTAACAATCATGATTAATGCGATAACAAATGTTTTATCAATCTCATTTTTGGGTGACTCTGCCAATATAATTCAAAAATTAGTCATAAACATAAAAACTTATCTATTGTATTACACCTAATCTACTAGGAAAATTAGAGAGATTACTCATTTTAAACTATTTACATGCAGAATATCTAGATCATAATAGTTCTTGACATTGAAAGCATATTGTTATTAATTTGCGTTCCAAGTAAATTCCAGATTTCACTTTCGATAGATTTAGGTTTATATAAGATTATTAATGGCTGAAAGCAGGTGTTTGAATCAGGTTACCACTCACTAGTTGCTTATTATTGCTAGACTTAGATAGTTAGAAACATGGATAATATTGTAATCTGAAATCGATCGTTTGGTTGTCTTACTCTTAATAATCTTCTTAATCCCATTACATCTATTCGCTTGCAATTATTAGATTTATGCTTTTCTATTTCATTTATTGCCAAAATACCAATATTTCAAAAAGAGAAAATTGGACGGTCAGGTGATGGTCAGGTGATGGTCAGGTGATGGTCAGGTGATGGTCGAGTGATGGTCGAGTGATGGTCGAGTGCTTTGTGTAAATTTCGGTCAGAATAAATCTATTTTTTGGCCGAAATTCCATGTTGTACAGCTCAATCTTAATCGAAGATATTGAATGTCTTTTATACAAATTTCTTACATAATATAGTATAATGTCAAATAAAATTCCCCATGAAATAAAAGTAAATGTAATTCAATTATGGTTGCAAGGGTATTTTCACAACTATGTATCAAAGTTTTTAGGGATTGGCAAGGGAACGGTGACAGGAATAATCCAGAATACACGATTGACTATGAAAGACATAGATCTCTTAAGGGCAGTAGCGGTAACCTTGCATGAGGAGGGAGTTGACATTTACACCTTTGCCTCAGCAATAAATCTTCAAAGAAAAATTAATGAATCTGAATGGCCACAAGAGAGCATCGAATGGCTAATAGAAGAGTTTAAGACACTTAGTTTCAAGACAGGAATTGAATCTAAAATCCTATTGGACAAGTTAATCAGCATACTTTGTCTATCGATTAACTCTAATATCGCAATTGAGGAATCATGTTATTTTCTGGACGTGTTAGAGAATAAAAAAGCTAATCTGGAAACCGGTATTTCAATCAAAAAAGCCGAGCTCGATAAAGTTACCCATGATATAATAAGTG
>JARFXS010000227.1 GCA_029194465.1 Candidatus Nitrosocosmicus sp. | reverse complement strand
CAATGGTCACGTTTATAACTTCATTCAGATCCACGCTGTTTTTGACTTCTTCTTGTAATTCCGGGTTAGAACTATTTGGACTTTCCGTTTTTGAAGTCGCTGACGATTCAGCCATGATAAAGATGCCCTTGCCTTCAGGTACTATACAAGTTCTATTTATTTTGGAAGCGTCACCACCAGAGCCAGTTAAATAAAACACAGGAGAGCTAGAATTATTTTGACCGTTTGAGCATCTATCCCCCGTATTGTCATTAAATGGAGCTTGATCATTTGGTATGGATACAAGCCATCTCCAATAATCAGTAGCATGTTCCTCATATGACTTACCAAAAGGACTTACATCAGGTGGATAAGGTTTAAGTGGTTGGGCCCCGACAATCATGATCGAAGATAAGGCCAAGAAGGGTAATATTGTGAATACCAGGAACACATTTGAATTCATAGATATCCTCTGGCATAGATATACAAAAATATTATGGTTTATGATTTATTGGTAGTTGTCCGATCTAGTTCAAAAGAAATTCTTTTCAAATAGAATTTTCCTAATATTACTACTCGGCCTATTTATAACCATAACTATTGATTTGTCTTTTGTTAGAATTTATGATTTAATTAATAAGGACTTTATAACTATAGAAAACAAGGAGCTTATTTTTTCTGTCAACACAGCTATTTGTCTCCTCCTCCAGGTATGTATAATGCAGTATATGAACAAGATTTTGACTCAGCCGCGATTTAGTAATATCAGTTATAAGAAATATTAAATTACTTCTACAATTTCTTTTCTATTGAGATTTTTTGCTCATGTTACCAATCATTTCAGCAAATTATGTGTGAAAGTTACCATATTAAATATCGCTAATTATTTACTCATATCAAGTAGCTTATATGATTGCGGTCCTAATGCTGTCGAAATTATTATTGTCATTTATCCGCTGGTTTTGGATTAACTTAAAGCGTTATATTATTTTTATATCCTCATTTCTATCTTTTCATAATTTCGAACTTGATAATACAATGAGTTATGCGATAGCTAGATATATGATCGTCCCAAGGATCAAATAATACGGTATGTAAGGAGACAGTAAATACTGAAATCTAAATAAATCTATTTTATTGAGTTATTATATAATACCATTCTTTCTGTTGCCTCATTCTAAAGTCTTTGATTTTCATTACCTATTGGGTAACTACAAGTAAATTATAAAATAGCTGTAGTTTTATTTGGTATCTTACCTCTAATTTACTACGTCTTGACTTACTTTCTTGAATACTATTTACATATGTTGCTGCTAACTCAGCCTCGACCCTCTTTATTTCATGGCACATTCTACATCACGATTTTGACCACAAACGTTATAGGGGATAATTTTGGAATCGTATTTCGAAGATATCTAAACACGATTAGTTATGAAAGATATGGCTGGTTTTATCCTGATGGCTGGCTGTGGAATATTATTTACTCTTTTTACTTAGTAATAGCGCCTAGTTGGTCATTACGCCACTTACCCCCGTTTGGTATGGCGTTAATTCATTCTAAAACTGTTGCCGCATATCCTTTGTTGTCGGTCTTTATAATACACCGACTCGTTTCTTCGAACAATCGAACTTAGATATTCCAATTCGGTACACTCTGGACAAAGCTCTCTAAAGCTTTATGGGTCCAGAAACAGAGAAAAGAAGATGGAAAATTAGTATCGAAGTCTATTAAATAAAATTAGTCCAAATTGAACTATCTAGGAAGAAACATTAGAATTTGAAAGCTGATGAATTAAAAATATATCGAAACTTCTTAAAATTGATTAAATAAAAACTTGAAAATCAGATCCTCCTAAGAGTTTTGTTTTTATTAGGTGGCAGTTGATTGCTATCTGTCTTCCTGGTTTCCTAAGATTGTTTTCGTCTACGATTTGAAGGTTGCAGCTACAAATGAACGGTTCAACCTGTTCATTTTATCTTTCTATCTTAAACAAGATAATTAGTTCATAATAGTATCCTATTAACCTGTTTTATGCCTGAGTGAAATAACTATTGATGACGCCCTCGCACCTTTCTCTTTTGTTAAAACCATGATGCCCGGCAAGTATCACGATACTTCGATCTCTGCTTTCATTTTCTTCATCATCTTTGTTGGAATTTTATTTCTCTTAATAACGTGTATACTACATCATAAATTCTTGTTCAAAATGTTTGATGTAAAAGGGTATTTTTTACTTTTATATTAGACATTGCAGAAACATCACTACCTATTGTTTCATTTGTGGCGGCTTTTGATCAGTATTTTTTTTACCAAAAATCAACATACTGAGAATGGGACATATCGAGCACATCAAAGGCCGCTGTTCTTCTCTGATATGAATCAATACTCACCACCCCACATTCTTCCTTCAAAGGTATCGTTAACGTTGTGTCCAAAAGGTCTATCATATAGTAACCAGCAATCGTCCGTGCGTCTAATTCAGGATCACTTGGGTATTTATCGGGATGAATTGGAGGGATCATCTCATATGATCCGTGCCCCAGCAAACGCACCACCACTCATTTAATTTCAGCATATCGAGACATTCTTTGATTGCTATGCCAGCAACAAAACTGCTCAAAACGCCTCTGCTTTGATTGATTTAATTTTGTCTGGTAGAGAAGCCTCTGTCAATTAAGATTTGGCGCATAGTTTCGACATCATTCTCTGGATGATCGAGAGGATCACTCCAGCCATCATATTTGCTTGGATCGACTTTTCTAACTCCAATGAGGATCGCGGAGGCGTTCATCATGAAAAGGATAGTCTCTAACTTGGTATTAAATCTTTATTAATTAGTGTTAGTATTTTCAATTATTGACAAAATCAATCTTAGATTCACAAATACAAACAATCGGGAACATTACTTACGGTTTTTATGGACAAAAGATATCAGGTGTTGCTGGATATACTTATAGTGTTCATTTAAGAAGAGCGACAGAAACCTATAGAGACGTTTATGTAGTTGAACCAGGGACCGGTTCCAAGGTCCCGTTATACAGTCAAACATCGCCTGTTGAGATAGTAAATACATCTAACGAAATCTTAGGATTCCAAGGATTGGTGTTTGATAACGTAGTTTATCTCGTATATGTAGAAAAAGTTATAGAAGGTGAGGTTACAAAGCATAAGCTTAAAGTTGCACCGTCTTTTGATTACGGAGTCAACTTTAAGAAACCATGTCGCCCCTTCGGCTCAGACATGTATGCCACAAGTATAGAAGACATTCCAGAAGACTCAGAGCACGGTGTATTTCCTACCTACGTGGACTTTGAAGCCGTCCTACAAGGCGAAGATATTCTAGTTTATTATCGAAATGAGGCGGAAGTTATAGTAATACGAAATCAAGGAAAGTGGTAAGACTAACTTGTGATAATGCCAATTTCGTACTATAGCCATGTGTATTTTATTTTTTAAAAAGTCTTACCTATTTCAAGATTGGTTAAACAGATGTAATCATCTGGAGAAACCATTTTGGGCTTTAGTAATTGATACACGCTTACATCATGGTGGTACTAACGCGCTTCGTATGAAGTATCGTATGATTCGTAAACTGCCAGTTTAAAACGATAGATATCTCATGCTTCTGTAAATAAGATACTGCAAGTTTCATAACTACTCTTAAATCAGGTTTTTCAATGATGGAAATCACCAAATATCAAAAAAATTTCACATTCAGTGCTAGAAATTATTATAGATAAGTTTAGGAACTTTTCATTCTCTTCTAAGTATAAAGATTAGATCGGATAATTTTATAAACAATTAAATAAAAAGGCGCTGAAATTTAAAGAAGAGCAAATTGTTTTC
>JARFXS010000226.1 GCA_029194465.1 Candidatus Nitrosocosmicus sp. | reverse complement strand
TAAGATGCCATATATAGATGGTTTTGATTTGTACAAGAAAATAAAGGAAATGGACGATAACATCAAAATATGTTTTTTGACTGCTAGCGAGGCTTATTATCAAAAATTTCGGGAAAAGGACTATCATGAATTAAGTAGGGATTTATTTATCCAAAAACCAATTGAACTCGAAGAATTATTAAAAAGACTTGCCTATTTGATGAAATAATCATAATGACAGGATTGGGTGTCTCATCAACCCAAAGGGGAAATCTTCAACCCTCAAAACCTTCACAAATCCGTAATATGTAAACCATTGCCCTCATTATTTTTATCTGACTATAATAGCATTAACATTATAGTTTATAATAGCAATATTTTTAAACCATGTTTTAATAAGCTATGTTAACAGTCTATTGAACCACCGTGACCAAAGCTTCAAGTATTGCGCTAAAACGAGTATTTTAGAATGATATTGGTATATATTTGCAATAATAAACAAAAATCATAAATAGTACATGATCTGTATTATCCATATAAAGATGATAGATAGCCTAAACGATCTATCTAATTACGATAAGGATAATAACTCTGAGAATACCTTCAATAGTTCCAGCGATGGTATTCCAAGATCAAATGCCGATTCAAATATATTAACTAAAGAAAGTAAAATCAAGAACAAATAAATTTTATTAATTTCATAATACAATATTGTATCGATTTATCGATATAATTAATTCAATTAAAGAAACCGCAAAATAAAAAGACCCTAAAAAGTTAAGAAAATATTATTCACTTTGAATTATAGGACTATACTTAACTAATACCATAAAAATTATGTTAGTGAGATAATTTGTTTTTACTCTTCCAAAAACATCAAACCTGGCATCTACATGCATTACAAAACGTTTTTGATTGCAGCACTTCAATGATTAAATCAAACAAACCTTGAATTCAAGAACTGCAAAGAAAAAACTTACCTCCAGTCCATTATAGAATTATATGAATTATGGATTAGTAGTTGTGATTGGGTTCAATAACAAGAAGTAGATTTTATTTGGCTCGGTAATAAATGAATGCGCCAAAATAAATTGTTTGTCTAAATCAAATGGATTAGTAATAGGAAAACTGTATAATTTATTAATCAATTCAACGTTTGCATAAAAGAATTTGAAATATCTGAGATTGAACCAGTCCTTGGATGGGAATAGCAAAAATATTACTTCCTGCTGCGCCAACAGATAATAGAAATTGCTAATCGTAACAACAAGATAAACCTCAATACCAAGTCCTTTCTAATGAAATCAAACGAACTAGTCAAAGAAAAACAAAAGCACAATATCTTACTTCTAATAGATGACGAGGAGGATATTCTATACACATTTCATTCACTGTTAAAAAGGAAGGATATCAGCTACATTCTTATTCAAATCCTATCGAGTTTAGAAACTTGGCAAAAAAAAAAAAAAAATTCACATAATTATGACTTAGTAGTTATGGATATAAGAATGCGCGAGGTGAGCGGAATAAGGCTATTCTACAGATTTAAAGGATAGATCCATATTTGAATATCATTTTTGTAACTGCCTTGATTCTATTAAGCAGTTCGTCGAGTTTACCTGAAATCAAAATGACTGAAATTGTGAAAACTCAAACGGCCAAATAGTTTTATCGATCTATAAAAAGGAAGTTAGCTGAAACTAAAATAGTTGGTAAATGACAGTATTGATTTTGTTAATTTTGCTATCTTTGGTATTGAAAATAAATTAGGACTTGAATTCATAACTAATAGGCTAGTAGACTTTCCTAACCTGTCAAATACTTTTGATTTTTTATAATTATTGTTTAAAGATGATGCTTTTGAAAAATCTCGATCATATTTTCTCCCAGGATTCACTTTTATCAAGTCTAATTAAATTAGTAATTTTCCCATGTCTACTGCTGTCGCTGTTCTTAGCAGTCTCATTAGATCCTACTTTATGGGTTACCTCGGAGATACATCATTTTTACATCGAATTGATTGCAGTAATATTAGGTTCGGCCCTATCCTTTTATTACATTTTGCGCTATAGAGTTCTACGAGATCGATTTAGTCTTTTTGTTGGTATAGGATTTTTCATTAGTGTTTCCATTGATTTGTTCCATGTTGTAGTATCTTTCGCTTTAATAGAGAATATAGCTTTCATAAAGTATTTTATCCCTCAAACTTGGTTTGCTGGACGTTTCTTCCTTGGTGCGATGCTCCTAATTGCTATCCTAAAATATTCATCGGTATCTCAAAGAGAAGAAATAGAACAACTGTCTGATGTCAGAGCACCATCATATACACAAGAAGAAGAAAATGAACAAAAGGCCATTACTGAAAAAAAAGATGGTATGATTTTTTATATATCCATTTTAGGGATTATTGCAATAGTAACGGCTCTGAGCTCGCTCTTTTTGGTTTATCCCGCATCTGTTTTAGATGATTATTCTGTTCATAGGCCATACGAGATTCCACCTCTAATACTATTTTGTTTGGTATTGTTCTTTTTTTACAAGAAAAAACTCTATCAAAAAAAAGATGTAGTGTATAAAGGACTTGCCTTGTATCTTGTAATTGATATTTTTACACAGGTCGTCATGGCCTTTTCTGCTATGTCTTTTGATACTGCTCACAATATGGCACATGTTCTAAAGGACGTAGGATATTTTGTAAATATTATTGCACTTATTATGTCAAGCATGCAATACAGTGCTTATCTGAAAAAGGCAAATTCATTAATCAAAGAAAATCTTAAAAAATTACAGGAAAACGAAAAACTCAAGGATGATTTTATTAATATAGCTGCCCATGAGCTACGAACTCCAATTCAACCCATTCTAGGACTTTCTGATCTGATTAATCATAGCCTTCAGAATGACACTAGCGAGATCGATAAATCAGAATTGAAAAGTGACATGAAAGTTATATATAGAAACGCAAAGAAATTACAAAAACTAACCAACGATATTTTGGACGTCTCCAGAATAGATA
>JARFXS010000225.1 GCA_029194465.1 Candidatus Nitrosocosmicus sp. | reverse complement strand
ATATCCTCTTTTATCGATGTTTGAGAGACTATACCCATAATCGCACAATTGAATATAGTCATTTTGGTCCAGATATGTGATTGCGAGAAAAAAGTAAGATCTTCTATAAAAAGCCCAATTCTGATTAGTATTGGCACATACAGCGAAAACGTTAAGTGGGATTCTGAAAACATATTCAGAAGCAATGAGTCTTACAAACCAATTTGTTGGCGAGTCCGTACAATGGTTTATTTTTGTTACCCGAAGGTAATGCTGGATTTTGGGTTTTATATGATGCTATTGGGTTGTGATCAATATTCTTATATATACGCAATATTATACAATACGGTGATGACAGAAATAAAAAATTTATGGGTATCTTTAACAACTGGGGATGACGGCACAGATTCTAATATCTTCTTTACTGTAAATAAGAGCACTAATAATAATGAGGTAATGGAGAAGGAAATTAAGTTACCAAATATGCCGGAAGATGAAAATGAACAGAGGAGAACAACTACATGGATTCTATCAAATCCCGGATTTACCATCGAACAACTCCTCAGTAATGATAGAAAACTATATCTTAGAAGCGATTGGACTGAGAGTGACGCAAATGGGCATTGTGCATCAGCAATGGTAACAGCCTTAGGAAGTAATGGAAAAGCTTATGCCATTGTCGCAAACGCAAATTATGATAAAAGATTCTCGCCTGGTGATGGTTTGACTCACCCTTTGCCCAAGAATCCAGGATGTGGGCAATGAAATAAGTTGGCATTACTTAATTTTATCTAATTGTACTTATGACTAATTTTTTAGTATTGTTAACTGATGGGGAAATCAAGAAGATGGGCAATTTGCTATTCAGGTATATTTGCTTCATGATGGATACGATGTAAATAAGTATATTTTATTTTGACATTAATTTGCGGCTTAACCTTAGGTTAATTGAACTACTTTTGGATGAAACAACACTAAATATTCACTATTTGGATAACTATCATGTTCTAATGTTTATCGCACTGAGCATAGGATTGCGGAGTTCGAAGGAACTAACGACTAAGAATGAGAAGTAATTTATCCTTCCAATTAACGTTTTAATTGTAACTGAAGACTTTGAAAAGTTACTGATTTTTCTGAATTATTCAAGTATGTAAGAGAACATATGATATTCAATTGATTAATTGAATAATATAAAATAGTTAGCAATATTGTCAATCTCACCACCAGATTCTCTGGTGAAAAAGGTTCACCATAATAATTCTACTTGAAATGCTTACACGTCATTATAAGAATAAATGGATCAAGCATATTGAAAGACGATCAATTAAGTAGAAATTTGAATCTATTTTTTAATTGGATGTGTCCAGGGTACACAGTTCAAGATAGGATAGACTCATTAATTGGATGAGTATCCAGACAAAGGTAAAAATCCTGGCGAGTCATAATATTATTACTAAATAAGAGAACAATCAGCTTGGGCATGCGGGGATACGGTTCGAGGTTGAATAGAGTCTAAGTTGATAAAATATCGACAAGTTGTCAATAGTAGTTTTCATACGTGGGGATTAGTAACAAATTTGACCATATTTCAGTGTTCATATCAACATTTCTCAAAGAAAATTAGGAATTCAAGTGGATCAGTAGAACGAAACAGATTTTGTTGATAGTCCTTCATCATTGCATTAAATTTGGATTGAGTCCAATATCAAAGTAACTAAAGAAAGGGATAGCATACTGACCATAATTTATCAACACGGTTATCACACAACTATATCCATTGTCTTTCTCAATTGTTGGCAATATAACACAAAAGCATATATACTTCTAAATGTAAATTTAGCCATTGTCATTGTCTTGGTCTTGGCGAACGCCCATCGTAATTACTTGTTGTATTTGCTCGTTGAGCATTCTTGTCTTAATTGGAATTGTAGTTAGCATGGAAAAGGATCAAGA
>JARFXS010000224.1 GCA_029194465.1 Candidatus Nitrosocosmicus sp. | reverse complement strand
ATGTACCCCTACGTAGACCTCTCTAATTAATTATCTGCTGGTAGTCTTTATTTTCGCATTAATATATCAAAATGATTAACATAAAAAGAATCTACTTTTGGAACTTGAACTAACTATTTATCATAATTCATAAATATGTTAAAGTTATACTGATACCAAGTTCTCTCATGCGTGCTTTTTAAGCAAACATGATTAGAGCCCCTTAAGGGCTCCAAATAAACATATCATCATAGTTCTATTGGTCAAGATTATTGATTGAAAATACTCTTAACGTTTATCACAAATGAAGAAATTCTATTTGGTGTGTTTCTCTTTATGGAAATTGAATTTAAAAACTTTTATAGCAATTGCAATTAAATTCACTATTGCCTGACCAGCCAAAGAACACCTCCTCTATTCGCAATCAATGCCACATTCTGATTGTAGATGATGAGAAGGATTTGTTATTTGTATACAAAAAAGCCCTAAAATTGGCAGGCATGGAAATCTCCACATTTGACAACCCAGACATGGCATATAAGGAATTTAAAGAGAATCCGGAAATGTATGGCTTGTTATTAACAGATATGCGCATGCCGAAAATGAATGGTTATGAGTTAATAAATAAGGTAAAAGCCATCAAGCCAAAGATAAAGACGATCTTAATATCTGCTTATGATATCACACAAGACGAAATTAAACGAAATCTAAACCCCAATATAAGATTAGATGGAGTGATTTGCAAGCCCATCGCATTGGAGCATTTAAGAGAAATCATCATTGATGTCATGAAATGAAGATCTGATTGGCAATAACGACATCCTCTAACCAATAATTTTGAGATTAATTGTATCAAACCCAGCTAACGGTTCAGAAATGAAAATAGACCTTGAGGTAAAACAATTGCAATATAGATAAGGTGTATATTATTTAGAATTTAGCGTGACTTCAAGTTTGAAAATAACTGTGCAATTAATACATACAATGTATAAAAAGAAAAAAGATGCTTAGCTTTGTGCTAATGCGTTACTTCCTGTGTTTTCTTGACTTTGGACGTTAATGTTGTTACCAGAACTGATTGTGTCTCCACCAGATACTACTTGGCTATTTTGGCTAGAGGATTGAGATTGGCTGATACTTTGTTCTGCAGAGTTTCCACCCTGTCCACTTTGTGCTAATGCATTGTTTCCACTGTTCTTTTGGTGTTGGAAGCTGACATTGTTGCATGAGAGAAAAGTTGTTACACCTGATACACATTGTGCATTTTGGTTTGATGATTGTGATTGATCTATGGACTGTTTTGCTTTATTTTTCTTGTTGTGTGTGGCTAAAGCATCATCTACGTTTAGCATTGGACTGACAAAAAGAGCTAATGCTACCACCATTGCAATTGATGCGACAAAGAGTTTGTTGTTTTTGTTGTGAATATTTGTTTTATTCATAGATTTGATACTGTATAAAAAATATATGGCATTTGCTAACTGATTGCAATACTCTAATATTCTAGCAGTTTTAGAATCAGACGATCGGTCTAAAAAATTTGAAAATATTCTTCAAAGCAATTCATTAGAGAATTGTGAATGCAAGGTGTTTAAACATAAAAGAACCTTAAACTAATAAATAGGTTGAAAAACTAATTAAATATTTATTTATGAACAAATTTGGGTTTCTAACAGACAAAGCAAATATTTCATTTGAAAGTCATTTAGTAAATTTGGGTAAAGATATAGAGATGCTATTGGTCAATCTCAGAGAATTTGTTTTATCCTTAGGAGATAATGTGATTGAAGAAGTTAGACCTCATAGGATAGTCTATGCAAAGTCATTGACTTTCAGGTATTTCCTTGATATTTATCCAAGGAATAATGATCTTATAATTGGGATTAGAAAGAACAGGAAGGAACCGGCTAAAGAATATGTTGTTAGTAATACCCAGGAGATTGAAAGTATTGAACCAGA
>JARFXS010000223.1 GCA_029194465.1 Candidatus Nitrosocosmicus sp. | reverse complement strand
ATATTAATGAGGGGTCAGAAGTTTCCGTAATGCTATCACTTTGTTCTTCAAAGGACATACAAAAAAATTCTGACTAAATATTACTAATAATCTGATTGGACAAGCATTTTGTTACTATTATTTAGGCCATACATTTCATCCATTAAATCCACGATATAGTCTTTCATTTGAGTCATCTCAGAGCGAGTTTGATCAAGCTCATCACGAGTTCTCTCATAAAGTTTTGCTTGTTCCCAAAAACTTTCAAAAAGGGAAGCGTAAAATGAAACTGAAGATGGACTATTTGTATATACAACTCTGCTTACAGCCTCAAAACTGTCATCTTTCAAATCGTCATGAAGCTCTGCTATTAGTGCATGTTTTTTATCAACTATGAAAATTGAGATTGTGGTTTTTTCTATATGTTTTATATCAACGTTTAATCCTTGTTTCTTATATTCACTTAATATTTTGGCAATACTATCGTCCATAGGAACTAATACTCTTATTCTTATTCTATGTTCGTTCATTGCCTTGAGTGAGAGAGAATGTGCTCCTGCTTTTTCTTGTCTATGGAAGGCTCGCGAGGTACTGTATATTCCACTTGATTCAAATTTTACAGATTCTATAAGTGCGATAACCAAATTCTGTAATTCTAATCCATTGTTGATTACTTTGTAAGCATTTACTTCTTTAAGGATATCGCTATTTACTTTTATTGGATTTAAATTGCAAACATGACTAATTAAACATTATTAGTAAATAATTCAGTAACAGTCAAATCATTTTAAATATATTTACGTATTTTGGAAATTTAAGTTTTCTTTGTAAATATGAAACACTCTTGTAATTGAATTAATACTGAATGTCGAATTTAAATTTGGTATGAAAATGTAGTGCTATGCTCACGACCAGTGGGTTTAGTAATAGATATATTACGAGTCTAGAATGCGGATAAAGACATCATAGGTTCTTTCATAATCTTGCAGATAAAAGCCAAAACCTTAAATACATTCAAAATTAAGACAATTGTATGTTTCATGTAAAATTGATGATTATCACCTTAGTTGTCATCACTCTATTTACATATACTGCAGTGAATATAATACCTGTCTATGCTCAAAATGGTGGACTGAAAATAGCACCTGTGATAAAATGGACAGATAATAAGGAGGGTCATTTTAACTACTGTGTTTATAAAGGGACTGTGCCTTTGGGTACAAACATCGACAATCTTAAAAAATACTGTTTAGTGGTTACCGATAATCCATCACTTAACAATATGTATGCATATCTGGATGACGGTGTGGATATGTATCATCTTGATGACATAGTTGTTCCGGCTAACGTAATTAGGGATGGACAAGCGTACACTGTTTGTGTTGGCTTTAATCCTCAATCGGAGGCAGACTATTACATCGCAGAAAGTTGTCAGACATTTTATAATACTCAAGGAAGTCATGTTGAAACGCCTCTAGTAAACTTGGATAGGGATGTATGTTATGATTGCGATTATGATTAGTTGACCAGTATCAATACAAATCTTAATTTTTACTTAATTACACTATTACTAGATTATAGTTTTATTGGGACTTGTGAACGGTGGGCTTCAGCACGATATCGGTCCTAAAAAATTGGTTCCCTATGGTCTATTGTGTCTAAATAGTAACTAGATTTCCAAAAGGACAGTTACTACTCGATTACCTCATATCTAGACACTCAGACGTTCAAAATCTCCGACGATGAACTTAGCACCTGGAGGCAATAGATCCATTGATTGTTTCATCATTTGGCTAGCTTTTTCGTCCTTTTCCATCTTTGTCATTACTTCATTCATGTGTTGGCGGTCTTTATAATAAATCGACTCGATCCAAACTTCCTCATCTAGATTTGCAGAAACGATACTGGCAACATTAGTAAAACCCTCCATTGGTACCTCTGTATTGCTAAGCTTGAAGGCGTCATAGTGGAGAA
>JARFXS010000222.1 GCA_029194465.1 Candidatus Nitrosocosmicus sp. | reverse complement strand
CGATACAGGTAGTTTAATATCTCTAAATAGAGAAAGCAGTTCCCATTTTACGTGATCAAGGTGGTAGAAATTACAAAATTCGACTTGAGGGAGGGGAAAGGAATATTTTTATTTAAGATGCATTACTTTTACCTTCTGAGGATTCTCATCTGATAAATATTCCCATATCATAAATAATATGGTCTTTATTCTCTTGGTGAGTATCTTACTGATTCTTTATGTTTTTCTCCTGATTTTTGTCGAGAAATCTGGTTCTTGAAGCTGTCGCTCATTTCGTCAAAAATCTTGGCAATATCATATTCGTTTGTAGAAGTATATGTATATCTTCTATGAGGATATATAATGTTTGCAGATATCTCATATCTCTTTCGTTCCCCTGTTATATCCTTAATCTTAATCTTACACCTGGATTCTATAATCTCAGGAGATATTTTATGCATTAATTTTACTATATTAATAAATTTTGATTTTACCAACTCTGACTCGTATGGGTCCTCAGGCAAGCCGATTATGTATGACGGAATTTCGTTCTCAACCTGTTCACCTAATAATGAAATAATATCTCTGAAAGTAATTATGCCTAGCACTGTATCTAGGGATTTGACTAATGCATAAGTTGAATTTGATTCTAGCAGTAAATTTATTACCGAATTGATAGCTTCGTTTGGACCAATGGTTACTATGTTCCTGTCTGCAATACCAATGACTTCAAGTTCTAACCTGTGTTTATCATGTTCCGATACAATTGCATCCCTCGCAATCCTTTCTGATGGAATCAGTGTGTGCATAATATCGCTGGATGTTACAATACCCTTCACCAAATTTGTTCCTTCGCGCATCTGTTCCACAATTGGTAGATGATCTATCATGTCCTTTATCATTATGTTCCTTGCGGTAGCCACTTTATCCTTTGGTTCAATTGTTATAAGCTCGGGAGTCATCAAGTCAGAAGCGATAATTCGTTTGTCAAAGTTTATTTTCTTCTTATTAAAGGTTTCAAGTATGTATTGTAGTATTCTTTTTGATGACACCTGACCTACGATTTCATGACTGCTCTCATCAATAATAGGTAACGCTCGTAATCTGTGAAGGCTCATTATTCTTGCTGCATTTCCAACAGAGTCAGATTGTGTGAGACTTGGAATTCTCTTCCCTAATGTGGAAGATTTCATTGTGTTAATTTCCCTGGCAACTAAAATGTCTCTAGTATTCAGGCAGAATAATGATTTATCTGATAATTGAACAAATACCTCGTGGGATTTTTCTTTAGTCATAATCCCGATGATTTTAGATACGGGGACATCTTCCTTTACTAGCACTGGCTTCTCAATAAGCTCTCTTAATTCCCTACTTCTAATGTCTTTTAGATGACTGTATAATTGTCTACTGACCTCTTGTGAAATCATGTTATCATATATATCCTATATTATTTTATATTTGCGTAATCAAAATGGTTATAGCAGATACCATTCGCGATTTTTAAGTATACAGTTCGTACCTTTACTCTAAATAGCTGCATAACTACTTTAGAGATTCATTTCAAGAATCCATTGGTTTGCCCAAGTTACTAGTATATATATTTAATTATCTCTGATTTTTCAAAGTTACTATTTTTACAATTCCTGATGCTATTATAGTATCTTGCCACTTTTCTTGTTGTAGAAACTAATAAAAGAAAGAAATGACGATTTATTCAATTGATACTTTGTTCTTTGTATCTTCTGGTGAACTCTTTTTCAATTTCTTCCTTCTTAATCACTTCTCCACGTCTACCTGGGGTTCTGATCGCTTGTTGGTTCACTTGTCGTCTTTCTTCTTCTAGTTCATTGAATCCTCTTTGGTAATCATTTATTTGTTGCTTTTTCTTTTGAAGCTCCAAAGCATAGGATTTTCTAAAGAATTCTTCCTCGGAATCAATAATAATATTGTTATTCCCTAGTTCCACAAACTTATATAG
>JARFXS010000221.1 GCA_029194465.1 Candidatus Nitrosocosmicus sp. | reverse complement strand
ACTCCAAAAATTTGGCCCTCGTTACGTAAAGCAACCTGGGACGAATCTTTTACTTTTTTTGCTAACTCTTCATTTGCATCTAAAACAATAGGAATTGTCCATGGTAAATCATTAGATAATCTCCCTTTTTTTACTACGCTAGTAAAATCTTCTTCATTTAAAAATCCTTTTAATGGGCTAAATACTCCAAATGAAATATTCTCTATTTCCTTTTTTAGTCCAGTATCCACATCTAGTGTAAATAAATCCTTGTCAATTCTAGACAGATCTATAAAATTATTTGTTAAGCTACCACCATGGGGTCTAGGCATCCTTCTATAGAATGATAGAAGAGGTTATTTCTTTCTTTTTTTCTTATATGATTTGTTTTGTTATGTTTTGCTTATCTTAATTTAAAAGGGCTGTTTTTATCTTGCTTGAATTTATCAACTCTTATTCCAATGTAGTCCGCATTCTTTATGTAAATCATTTTCCCACCACCATCTGCCAGCTCTTAGGTCTTCACCTGCTGCTACTGCACGGGTGCAAGGGGCACAGCCTATACTCGGATACCCCTTATCGTGGAGTTTATTATATGGTATGTTATTCTTTTTTATATAATCCCAAACCATGTCATTGGTCCAGTCTACTATAGGATTGATTTTGATAATGTTGTTATTTGATTCATCAATTTCAACTTTTTTTGCATTAGACCTAGTAAAAGTCTGCTCACGTCTTAACCCGGTTATCCAGGCATCCAGATCCTTTAGCATTCTTCTTAAAGGATGAACTTTACGGATTTCACAACACAATTTCCGTTCTTGAACGCTGTTGTACATTAGATTTACTCCGTTTTCTGTCACCATTTTCTCTACTTCCATATAGTCTGGAAACATAGTTTCAATGGATATAGAATACTTTTTTCTTATTTTGTCCATTACATCATAAGTCTCTGGATTAAGTCTGCCAGTATCCAAAGTAAAAACTCGAGTATTGTCACCATGAATATTATACATCAGATCAATTATTACAACATCTTCTGCACCAAAACTTGATGCAAAGGCTATTTTTGGAGAAAAGGTCTTGATTGACAAAGATAAGATATCTTTTGCAGTTTCTGCTTCAAATTTAGATGGATTTTCAGAATAGAGTTTCATAAATTCAATTTTCCCATCATTGTTGGACATATTATTAGTTGGAACTATAACTCATATAATATTTTCTTAAGTTAAATCCACGTAAGGTAAGTAAAGTGTTAACATATGATATTGCAAAAAAGGAGGATTTTACAAAGACATCTAGTTTATTAGGGAGGTTACCATAGTAAACAGAACTCGTGGTGAAAGTAGGGTCTGAGTTTAGAAAAGTGGGAATTATTTTCAGAATATAATAATTTGGGCTTTGATCCATTGAGATGGTTACCTGATTGTTCTAACGAGTTAAACCATGAAAAGTTTGATGACATTGCAGACGAATTCAAAAACAGAAATAATTTAAGAATAATACCAAACCATTATAGCTATTTCCAATACCCAGAAAAAAAAGATGCAGAAATAATTAGAAGAGTTTACAAAATAGACGAAGAGTTTAGACACGAAGATCTGAAAACTAAAAAAGCTGTATCAATATTAAAGTATGATAAAAACACAGTTAATGACGAAGACCTATTAGTGAGCGAGATCAAGAAAATATCGGGGTCTTTTGATACTAAAATAGAAGTAGATAAGGTATCTATCATACCTACAAACAGTAAAAAGGATTTCCAATTTATTTTGTTTGATCATATTAAGACTCAAAGGGGAAACAAGACTGGATATACAATTGTTACTAATTCTAATACCCAAGCAACAGATGTTACTCAACCAATAGGCTCTCCAATTCATATGGAAATATCCTTTACCGAATCTATTAGTTTATTAAATCTACTTGGGTGTTCTAAGGACATTAAACTTTATCCAATATACGATGCACCAAATGATGA
>JARFXS010000220.1 GCA_029194465.1 Candidatus Nitrosocosmicus sp. | reverse complement strand
AAATAATATCGTTTATGTGCAGGTAGGATATTTACTTAGAAGCTGATATTTATGTTCGTAATGGCAACTTTTTTCTATCCTTTATCAATTAAGTATAACAAATTGATTATTTTACATAGAAAAATGAAACGAAACAAAAACTTTAGATAGGTTTTCTTTATCTAAATAGTATTGGAACCAAAAAAACATTTACCTAAATTAGGAGAATGGAAGATCACACGCAAGGGTGATAATGAAATCATAGTTAAATTACCTGAGGGTATGAAAATCACCGGAGAAGATCTTGTAATAGAAGATCTCTTAGCTGCAATAGCGAATCATAATGCAAACGAAAAAGGCAGAAATGTTATGATGAGATGTTGCGCCGGCAATCTGGCCATCGCCTGAACGACATAATACCCTGTATTAATATTGATGAATGACTTTGAAATCATCAAAGTATAATATTTTCATAAAAGGGGACAACGAAATATATGGAATAAACCTTCTTTCAAGATCTTCAATAGAGTTTTCATTAGATGCCTATAACGTCTTTATGTCTTTAGATAAATATGATTCAGAGAATTTATCTTTGGATGATCCTGAATTAAATTTATTTATTCAAAATCTGAAGGATTCCATGTTTATTATAGAAGATGACTTCGACGAAATTGCATATATAAGGTATAGATCAAACCAAGAGCGATTTGATAAAAGACAACTGGGATTAGTTATTACTCCTACCATGGGTTGTAATTTCAGTTGCCATTATTGTTTCGAGAATAAGGACGGTTCTTATTTAGACAATGAGTCCCAAAATAGAATTCTAAAACTTGTCGCGCATAACATAATTGGAAAAGAAAGTTTAAATGTACAATGGTTTGGAGGGGAACCTCTTTTGGCATTACCAATCATAGAAAACTTATCCCATAAACTTATGATATTAGCTGAAAAAGCACGTGTAGAATACTCTGCCACAGTTATAACTAATGGTGCCCTTATGACAGAACAAGCTTCCAATCTTCTTCATAAGATGAAGGTAAAAACTGTTCAGATAACATTGGATGGAGATAGAACTTTACACAACCGGACTAGATTTGAAAATCATGGCGATAAATTCTTTGACGTTATATTGAATAATATAAGGCAAGCTTCAAAGTTATTTTCGATAAAATTAAGAGTCCACGTAAGCCCATTTAATATCCCACGTGTAGTCTCTCTAATTGATACGCTAGAAAAAGAAGGAATGAAAGAATGCATAGATGAACTTTATTTTTCGCCTTTATTCAATTATCGACAAGGAAATAAACTACCACAATATATCGCAGATGGTAAAAAATTTATGAATGCAGAAGAGTTTGCGAAGGTTCAACTAAGGTTGGCTCAAAAGGCACACAAGTTAGGATTCAAATTATCAAATATTCTTGACACTTCGTATGGTATTTGTACAGCAGTTAGGGAGAATACTTTAGTAATAGATGCTAGCGGTAACCTTTTAAAATGTTACAAAGATGTGGGTGATAATTCACAGGCAATGGGGACTCTCGAAAAGGGAATAACACCAAACAACAATCTATTGAAATGGATGGATATATCCGTTCCTAGAGATGCAGAATGTCAAGAATGCAAGTTTCTACCGATATGTCTAGGAGGCTGCTCAAAACAATGGCAAGAGAATGCTCCAAAAGAGGTAATATGCACTCCACTCAAGTTTAACGCAGATGAAATGCTTAGGCTTTATGTAGAGAATATCAAAAAATAATACTCAGGCCATTATTTTTGTTTTTAAAAACTATAGGGGACCTATAAAATAGCGATATTGTTTTAAATTGACTATTTTCAAAAAACCTCAAAACTGATCAATATATTATGACACGAAGTTTTTATAACGTGCATCACAGTCCATATTCTTCAAGCATATTACATTTATTTATTTAATTCAACTTCTCAAATTTGTTAATATGCCAAAAATAACTGAATGATTCTATTACGCATT
>JARFXS010000219.1 GCA_029194465.1 Candidatus Nitrosocosmicus sp. | reverse complement strand
GGGTACTTGCGTTTCAGAGCAAATATATTGTGACATCTCTTCAAAAATCTTTTCCCCCCTTTCAGTCATCGTCGTTCCCTTTTGAGTTGTAAGAATTAATTTTTCCATTTTAAGATGCTTTATCAAAGTCTTTATGGAGCCTTCTCCTAAACCCAACTCATTAATCAATAAAAGTCTACTAACATGTCCATCCCTTTTTAATAATTGTAGTGTCTTGAATACATGGGCAGAGTTGAAAGAAAGAATTCTACTAGGTGCGTATCTACTAGATATGGCTTTTAGGGTATTGACCACAAGATGCACGTTATAAATTAGTATCTTACAAATTTAATTTTATCTCTTCTTTTATTCGTTTCTCATGATTACTGCGGTATTTAATGTCATTCCCAGATTCTGAATAACGACTTAAAATAACAGTCTATTACCAAAGATCATAATCTATGTTTCAAAAATTTTATCTATTACATAATGTGGTATTAAACTAATATTAGATTCAGATTTTTGTACATTCCAGAATCACTTTATTCTCTTTGACTACCCCTTTAGTCCCTATCATGTGATGTTGGATAAACCATACAATACTTTATATATCTCGAAAATGGTAAATGCATCATGAGTCTACATCATGATCAAAGGGTTGTAGAAAAAGATGGAATTCCAAAGGTTTCAATCGCAGTTTTAGCCATTATTGCAATTTTTAGTATATATATAGTCGGATATGATCAAGGCCAATTATTTAGTTTGGTGCAGGGAAGTGAAGCATATGACACGATGTGGCTTCATGAATTTACCCATGATATAAGACATGCAGCAGGATTTCCGTGCCATTAATTTTTGTTATTTCATATACACTATTGAAGTAGATTATAGAACATGAAATCTTTAACATTTATTTTTGTATCTCTTTTGTCTGGTGTTATAGCTGGAGTAATTTTAGCAGGCGTTAATTACTTTGTTGCAGAGCCATTTATAGATCAAGCTATAGGAATTGAGGTGGATAACAGTATTGCATCTGGCGAGGTAGTTGATTTTGATGAATTGAGTTCATACAGGATATGGCAAAAGGAAGGAACTTTTGCTGCAGGAGCATTTTTGGGGTTAACATATGGTGCAATTTTAGGGATTGTTTATGTAATATCCAGAAAGTATTTGCCCTCCTCGGACGATAGGAAAAAAGCACTTATTTTAGCAGCCATAATGTGTTTATCATTGTATGTTGTTCCTTTCATCAAATATCCTGCGAACCCACCTGCCGTAGGAGATCCAGAGACTATTGGATTAAGAGATAGTTTGTATACTAGCTATCAACTGGCATCCGGATTAATCGCTTTGGGCGTCAGTATTCTCATGTATAAATTACGAAGAATTGGTTACATCAAGTATGTAATTCCTGTAATTTACTTGGGTCTGGTTGCTTCTATTTATGCAATATTTCCAGCAAATCCTGATGAAATAACTGCTCCAATGGATTTAGTCAACGCATTTAGAGCCGTTACTTTTGGTACCATGGTTATGTTCTATTTAGTTCTAGGTACTTTATTTGGAATTATGTGGAATAAATTTAAGCCCCATGAAACAGCCAGAATAGCTGCCTAACAACACCATTTTTTTTACCATTGTCAAGAACTTTAATGGATCACCAAGTATTCTCAATCACATGTTATAGTATCGATTACAACTTGACATAAAAGATCTGTGTGTATTTGATAGTCTCGATCTTGATATTCCAGTAGTTAGTTAATTATAAAACAATTATTTCTCTGTAAATACAACTAAAATTTTGATTCTTAATCCGATCGAACATGGTCCAATGGTCACTCGATCCGTCTAACTCCTAGAAACTCATTATACAATTCCTTATTGTGTCTATTTATTCTTGGTTTTTTGCGTAATTGAGTTCCACAACAGGGACAGCCAATGGGGGTGTCTACATTTTGAAGAAATTTTCTACAAACTGAGCACCATTTTAGTCCTTGTT
>JARFXS010000048.1 GCA_029194465.1 Candidatus Nitrosocosmicus sp. | reverse complement strand
GCTTTACAGGGTTCGCATATATTGTAAAACCTATTTATATTTAGGCACTATACGAAATATTTGACCATCATCATCTAAAAGGTAAAGAAACCCATCTGGGCCGGTTTGGATGTCTGATATCGCGCCTAGTCCAGAAGCAAATATTACACTTGCTAAATCCTCGGTGTCCCTAGACATTTTTAGTTCAAACGATTTGTCTAATTCCAATCCAGTTCTGTTTTCGTTTAATTCATAGTTGTAAATATATTTATTCGCCGGATCAGAAACAAAAATGGTGTTTGCATATTTATTGCCTAATTTAGATGAATTCAGAAATCCAATAGTGTCTGGGCCATTTGGCCAATTCCATGTAAACTCAGGCAGCGTGTAATCTCCAGTAGCAAAAAGAAGTATTATTTGAGGTGATCCAATAGATCCATTTACAGGATCGTATTCGCTATTTATATCAAATCCATCTACTATACGAGTGTTAGTGACTTTATGTATGAGTTCATCTCTGCTTAGGTTGCTTAGATCATTTCCATTCAACACATTATTTCCTATAACCCACAAATTGCTTGATTCCTTTCCATTCAACACATTATTTCCTATAACCCACAAATTATCGCTGATAGGATCGAAAGCTATCCCAGAACTGTTAGATATTCTAGAGCTATAATAATATGTAAGATTTGGACTAGAGACTAAACTTTGATTGTCATTATATTTGTCTAGAGGAAACTGTATTATTTCAGTAATATTGCTAGGTACACCAACTTTCTCTTTAATCAGTGTTGAATTAGATTTAGGATCAGGAGGAATGTCTTCGGTGCTAAATACAAGAAAAAGATTATTTTGGGGGCCTATTTTAATACTTCCCAGGCTATTCATTTTTTCTAATGAATGTCCAGATATTTCTAACAAAGGTTTAGGACCAATCAACTTATTATCTACTAAATCAAATTGGTATAAACAGAGACATTTTGAATAATTTAATTTGCCATCTAATTCTTTTCCTATATCCATTTTAGTCCCAAAATAAGACAAATAAACCTTATTCATTTTGTGTTCCTTAATGCTTTCTAGTCCTACAAGTTTGCTATTACCTACTAAATTGGAGTCTAATAGTGGTCCTACTAAAGTACCATTTAATAACCTATAAGTTAAACCTCTTGGCTCGTCTATTAACAAGATATCACCCACGCCTAAAAACTTCATCTTACTTGTTGTTAAATGGGTACTGAATACCTTTTGTAATACAAGTTTGTCGTCAAACAAGATTGGAGATTTTTCTGGTTCATCAGGTTCTTTTACAATTAAAAATTTTTCAAAAACGGTCAATGCTTTTTCTCCCTCCTTGGACGTCCATCCTGATTCAAAAACAGGTCGGATTTTAATTATATCTGGTTGGATTACGATTTTACAAACAAATTGAGTTAGTTCTAACGGTCCATCAAGTCCATGGGGACATTGGGAGAACCTGGTCCATGATTCAGAAGTCTTATTGAAGCCCTCTATAGTAATATGAGATTGGACTGCATATTTATTTAAGGCCATGTTTGATACCACAAAATATTTCTCGCCAGTTCAAACTTTAACTTCTTGACCTCGAATTGCCGACCACTTTGCAGGTTCCGAAGTTGGATCTGAAATGCCGAAGGAAAAATCACTTTCTCCAGAATAATTATTTTCTTCCAAATCTAAACTTTTATTTTCGTATTTAGCAAAATTATCAGCATAAGAGTAGTTCTGAATTAAAAGTATAATAGAAATTAATGATAAACTAATGATACAAGGAACAATCAATAGATTTGATTTAAGCACTCAAAATTTATTTCAGCAGGCTTTATTTATACTTTCATAAGCTAATTTATTAAGTTATAGTTAATTTGGAATACTATTGCAAATTTATTTGTTTACAAGACCTAAATTTCAAATCAGCCCCTGTAATTGACAAAAAATACCAAGAGATTTTACGAAACAAATTATCCAAATCAATAAGAACACACAACCAGACCACAGATGCGAGTACCTATATTTGAAAGTTCCTTAATTTCATATGACTTTTTATATTTGAATACTTTAGAGTGCAACGAAAGTTTATGATTTATTGGAGGACCAAACAAAGGGTGCTGCGGTTGAGAAGATTCCTTTATTTCTTGTGTTAAATAATTTTCCATTTTAAGCTCATGAATTCAAAGATTTGCTAACCTCTAAATTAACCTCCAACACCATGTCATCATCAATCCATTTGGAATCATCTGGATCTATCATGGTGATTAAATATCATAATTTGTCATTAATTGGAATTGGAATATCATAGATATAAAATAACAAAATGTCACAAAAATTATACCCTACATTATCTAAATTACTGAGTAAAGCTTATAAGCAAGGCCTTATCGTAAAAAATCTGAGTGTCTAGTTATAAGAATGGCATACATATGATTATCTTGATCATCGCTGCGGCATTTTTAATCAACTACATGATTCCTTCATATGCACAAGGTGTTACTGATATCCAACAAAATTTTGAAAATGTAAGCTTAAATTTAGAGGAGAACAACCTATTTCCCCTTAATAATTTCTCTTTAACCTCTTCAACTATGGATACATCAAATAATACCTGGTCTCCTATGTATGGTGATGTAATATCCGTAGATCCAAAAGGTAACTATATAATAATTTCCCATATGGGATTAAATGAGTATGCGATGCAATCTCATATTGTAATATCTGGATTTAACGAAACTAGTAAAACATGGTCTCAAATCCTGCAATGTCCAAATGGAATGAACGGCCCATTAGAATTGAATAGGTTTGTTTGTCCAATTGTGGTACCAGCAAATATAACTAAAATGGTGCCAATTTTTCAATCAGGATGGTCTAGTGGGGATCCAATCATAGGCTGAAACAATATTCGAAAAATTTTTTCTTCATTAATCAACCCCCCGATTGGATACCAGTAGTATTTGATGATAAATTAAAGATTCAAGAAGTCTTGTTCAATAATCTTACTTCAACTTCTTTTTCCTTTATTGGTACAGGAGACACATTAATAGTTGACTCGTTTAATGGGACAATTTATAGAAGTGTCAATGGTACAATTCTTGGCCCCTTGCATGATTTTAATACTGCTCAGAATGGGCTTTTGGGAATAAACAGTCTTGAAAAGAATGGAACCAAATACGTTTTCTTATTTGTTACTGAATCAGGAGGATTTGAGGACGGCGACGACCTTACCAAAAAAATTCCTCCAAAATGTAATTGTATTTACAGGTTCGAGTTAAAAGAAGATAAATTAACAGATCCCAAGTTACTATTAAAGCTACCAGCCTATTTAGAAGGAAATGCTCACGCAGGTGGAGTATTAAGAATTGATAAAAGTGGCAACATTTTTGTAATGGTTGGTTCGCTGGATGCAGAAAATGATGATCATCAACCAAATTTAGCAAATAACGAGATCAACGGAACAAATCCAGATGGCAGATCTGGAATATTAGTAATGGATTACAATGGAAAACCTGTTAGTGCAATATTAGGGGATTCATTTCCTGTAAATCTATACTATGCATATGGGATAAGAAATAGTTTCGGCATGGATCTTGATCCTGTTACTGGAAAATTGTGGGATACTGAGAACGGTCCTGACATAGGGGATGAAATCAATTTAGTAGAACCAGGTTTCAATAGCGGATTCAATAAAATTGATGGTGTTTGGACTCTCAATACAACCGCCGATGGCGAGGATGAGCGCGTGATTACTCTAAATCCGTCTGGACTGGTAAATTTTAGTGGTAAAGGAACATATCGAACTCCAGAACTTACATGGGAGAGACCTATAGGAATTGTTGCACTAGGTTTCTTGAATTCTAGTCATCTAGGTGAGGACTACAAAAACTCGATGTTTGTTTCAGATCTTAATAATGGCTATTTATATAACTTCAATTTGAATGAAAATAGAACAGGATTAGATTTAGTAGGCCCACTAAAAGATAAGATTGTGAACTCAACAGACGAATTGAACGATTATCCTGAAACAAGCAATAACATTTTTGGTATGGGAATGGGATTAATTTCAGACATAAAAACAGGACCGGATGGATATCTATATCTAATGAAGATGAATGCAGGGTCAGGCGGCATATTGTATCGGTTGGTGCCTAATAATTAATACGAACTAAAGTATAAAGCAACATGAATGGTTAAGATACAAAATAGGACATGATTTATAGATAGTATTTTAAGCGGATTTACATTCTTTAATTATATAATATTTTAGCCATAATCAATAGATAAGTAGATACTGAAATTTTGTTTAATAAAAAAACAATATAAGAATACTATTCTTGTGATTGTTGTTATCCATCCAGGTAATTATTACAGTCCAAAATGTAGAGAATTAGATTATTTGTCATAAAATAACAGATGAACTATACTTTCCTTGTAATTATCTATGCTTTGATTTGTTTATTTTATAATAATATATAATCATAGTAGCAGCAAAAAGAAGCACAATAATGATACTTATAGATAACCCGGTAAAAAACCAGGCCTGTGGTTTATATTCAATAACAACATCAAAACTACCAGTTTTATTAATTAAAAAGCCATTCACTATGGAAAATAGTGGAACATTGTCTATAGTTTTTGGAGACTGTTGATCTCCATTGTTACCATTAGTGGCATTATCACTACCACCATCTCCTACAATGCTTGCAGTCCATAATGGATCATATGTTTCTGAAAACAATAAGACAAATGGTTTTGTTGCATTGTCTATTCTTACAACATGTTTTGTAGGATTGATTTTAGAATTATCAATCAAGTATGCTGGTTTGCTTTGATCACTAAAAGGTAGACTAGAGATATTATAATTGCTATTGTACATATTATCTGAGTCTGCATTCTTACTGTTAATTGTATAAACAAGTGCGAAATCTAGTTTAGCTTTTGAATCAGGGACAGTCAATTCTATGTTATGTGTTCCCTTTTGTAAGTATGCAGTAGAAACAATTGAAAATGTGTTGTATGAGGAAGAGTTTTAATTGTATAAACAAGTGCGAAATCTAGTTTAGCTTTTGAATCAGGGACAGTCAATTCTATGTTATGTGTTCCCTTTTGTAAGTATGCAGTAGAAACAATTGAAAATGTGTTGTATGAGGAAGAGTCAAGGTTAGAGTACAGATCGGAATCATTACCAGAAAGACTTTGATAATCTCTTTCCACACCATCAATCATCAATTTAATTGGTTTATCTTCCAATGTTCTTGTATCATTATTGTAAAACTGAAAATCAAAGGCATAGGTACCATTTTTTATAATATCAATATTTTTCTGCAATATGTATCCCGTTCCGGTGTCACTAAGTGTATCTATGACAGGGTTCAACACATTGGTTTCTCCATCTATGCTAATAGTATTACTATCCGGCTCTACAGCAGATCCGTTTGATTCTCTAAATAGTGCATAGGATTTTATAGAATCAATATTTTCATCGTCTACATCTATGGTATAAGTATATGACGCATTATTAACAATAGGAATGGATTTTGTTTGTACTGATGATGACGATAGTGAAAGATTATCAGCTGTGGTATTATCGGCATAATGTCCGCTACTCATATCTGTAAAATAAGCATCGGTATCTCCAAGATTATCCATATGAATACTTGGGACTATTTCTGTCACCTCACTATCATCCAAAAGAAAGCTGCTTTTTGAATTCGCATTGGGCAAGAACAGAAACGCAATTTGGATAAATTCTGTATTGCGTGGTGGTACAATATCATAGTCATATTGTTTTTCAAAGGAACCATCCATTTTTTCAACAATGACATTCTCGCCTAGTTGGGTATAATTTGAATCATAGTAGTAAACCATGGGATGAAAATCAATCACATTCATTGTCTTAACTTTAGAATTGAATTTAAGATTAATGTTATCATCAATTGGTATATAGTCTGTTATTATGTAACTCCAGTCATCTGGATCGTCACTCTTATCCATCATCTTCATATCAACTCTTAGACTATTATTTCCTGAAATAGAATCAACACTGGATAATGATATATTTGAAATTGGATTATCAGGATTCGACAATGCAGAGTATAACTCATCGCCAAATAATTCATACGGGTTTGTAGCATTCTCATAATCTTCAGAATAAACAGCTTTTTGACTAGTAGGTATTAGGTCAATAGATTTGACAGGATTGATTGTTTGATTATTGCTGATAGTAGAAGTAGATTTTAATTGACTTTCAAAATTTAATCTTAGTGAATCCATATTCATAGGAATGCCTAACGTTCCATTAAATACAACTGTACCGGCTGCGGTATTATTGATTTTGTTTGCAGTCGTAGTCATATTTGAAATTGTAGTATTAAATAGTAAAATATTTCTTTTGGGTGCAAGGCATATATATCCAATGTTTTAACTTTAGATTTGAATTTAAGTTAGAATTGTCGTCGATAGGTATATAGCCCGATTGGCCGAAACATTCCATGTCTCTGCAGTATCAATAGTGGATTGATTAGCATTGACTCTTAAACTATAATTACCGGTAATGGGATTATCGCTTTCTGTCGATACAGAGTATAACTCATCGCCAAATAATTCATATGGGTTTGCAGCATTCTCATAATCTTCAGAATAAACAGTTTTTTGACTAGTAGGTATCAGGTCAATGAATCTGATAGGATTATTTGTTTGATTATCATTATGGTCATTCTCAGAAGAAAGTGGTTTGTGCTTATTTTTTCAAAATTTAATGTTAGTGAATTCAAATTAGCAACAACAGGCGTATTTAGTGTGCCATTAAATACAACTGTGCCCGGCTACGGTATTATTGATTTTGTTTGCAGTCGTAGTCATATTTGAAATTGTAGTTTAAATAGTGGAACCAGTATAGAATTGGTGTTGTTACCAAAACTATCAAAGTCTGCTTGGTCCATCAAGTAAATAAGATTCATTCCACTGGATTTATCCATAATTGCAGACATTGATTGTTTGAATTGGTCATGAGGAACTATTGCAAACGTGTTTATAGCATTAAAGCCATTTTGCATTTTCAATAGTTAGTTTGTGTTGACCTTCAGTTAGATTGCCTGACCATATTTTTTTCATACAAACTTATCGTCGTTATCCGTGCCTTGAGTATTGATTTCATTTATTAAAATCATCATCTAGGAAAATCTTGATGTTTCCTCCTGAAATTCTCCAGATAGCGTATAAACAAGTCGTATTGACCATCCTTGTCAACTGTGATAGGTATATCGAGTTTGGCACCTGGAAAACTGTGTTATAACTATACCCTTTCCATAATCTAAATCCCAATTATCTATTCCTATTGGTTGTAAATAAGGATGGAATTCTCCATGTAATGAATCAATGGCATTGACTCTGGACCAAAATAAAGTAGGATTTTTGATAAGTATACTCAAAAGGTGAAACAAAGTAGTCATTAGGCAAAAAGGGAAATACAAGGTCTAAGAATGATGGTTCCAGGATTAAGTTATTAAAATAATTTAGAGAGGAGATATTTTGCGATGGATTTTGATCCAAAAATAATACTGAAAATTTGTGGAACTAAAAGACTTTATCTTATTGAGGAGATAACTTGTCTAAGCCTTGAACTACTCCAATGTTATTATTATTCATGATATCAATGGATGATGATTGATTTTTGGTAATTTGAAGACATCAAAAAATCCAATGTTTTTATCATGTTGTAAATCACTTAAATTATAAACCTTGTTTAAGAAAGATAGATCATCTTCTGATATCATATCATTGTGATATATCAAATATGATGCCCAAAAGGATAAATGAAGTTGCTGATACCTTCCTTTGTTTGATTATTTTGAATCAATTGAGTAAAAATAATTATAATAATTCTTTTGCACTGGATAAAAGATCTGGTTGCTTGAAGATCAGATTCTAACTGATAAATTCCAGGTTGATATACACCAGTAACACTGTGATTAAGACTCAGTAAAGGTGGTGTATCAGAGTAAGACATAAAAAATACCTTTTGAGTATCAAGAGTGGATAAATAGTTGTTTAAATTATCAAAATCCTCTGGCAACTTTATGGAATTATACCTTTCATCCATCGTATAGTTATAAACTGGATATGCAAAAAATAGCAATACTGCTGATAATAATAACAATATAGATTGATGAAACTATGATGTTTTTAGATCTGATTTTTTTTGAGAGAAAAGGTTGAAAATAAATACTGAAATAAAGTTATGAAAAACGAATGGCTAAAATGTATCAAAAATGACCACTTATCAGGGTCTCTAAACACCCAGGCAATCTTTCCAAGTATAGGTGTAGTAAATAAAATACTAAAATAATCAAACCGAATGTTTGTTCCCCCAGAGCTAAAAATCCAATTACAAAAAAAACAAACAAAATAAGAGAAATTATTTGATTTTTTTAACCAAAAGAACGAAGGATAGTATGGCTATGCTGGGAATAGATAGATAGAAAATAACCACAGTGAATGCAGGATAGATGTAGAGTGTGATGGTTTCAATTAACTCCAAAATTCATCCAGTCAGCTGTGAGGTCAAAGGTGTTTAAAAATCGTTATCCCGGCTTAATACATCTATTATCTCTAAATTCAAGACATATGTGGGTCAATTGGATTGGATGTGGTGAATGAGCTTAAAGCATACGGTAGAAACAGTAAAGATTTACTACAACAAAAAGAGCAAATAAAAATACCAGTGTACTGTACTTTTATACAACAAGGGTCTGAACTTCTTTTTGTAAAGATAGTAAATAAAAAATGAAAGAAAAAGTAATCGTCAAGATTATTCCGTAAAATATCACCATGTGTGGAGTAGATGAAGCAATGATAGAAGTTAGGGCAGCTATTATGATGTACTTAAACTTGAAACGCTGGAATGAAAAAACAAGAGATACAAAAAAGATAGGTAAAATAGAATATCCTATCCACAAATAGTAATGGTCTATTCGATTAAATGACCAGACATTATATGCATAAAAGATGCTACCAATGATTAAGGCGATACTTAACTTTAATTCAGTAATCCCTTGAATCTTATTTTTTAGCAAGTAAAAAAATGAAAAATAAAAAGAGAAGGAACACAGTGAAAAACCTAGTATAATCATTATTTTAGTAGATGCTTCAAAACTAACAGAAAATAAAGAGAGAATAGCCCAGATTCCTATCATTGGAAATCTTGCCAGATTCTCAAAACCAGAATAGCTACCCTTATCTATCCATAACCAAAGTCTCTCAAAGGAATGATCAGAAACTTCGAAAGAAGGAAAATCCCCGTTAACTATCGCACCTGGTTGAGCAAATAATCTAATAGAGATAACAACAATTGGAACTAATAATACAAGAAACAAATATTTTTGAACATAATGCTTGGAAGTACCTTGGCTTAGCGAATCTTTCTTATACATATAAATTCCAAAGTTAATGAAAATGCCATCTGGTCCAATAAAAATCATTTGATCGTTATTTGACTAGATAATTTTGAAGGTGAAATTTAGCCAAAGCTATTGTTACTATAATGTCAGCTTCCGAACTACCTGGATGTAATTGAATGGTATGCCATAGACCTTTAAAAAATAATAGGAAATAAAAGTAATATTCATTGCATTTCCCCAACAATTAAAGACCTTGACTATATTGGTTGATATTTGGCATACTATCCATTTTAGGGAGTCATAATAAATTTATTAAACAATAGTCTAAAAGCTAAGTTAAGTAATGAATATTCTGTATATCACCCAATGGTTCTCTTCAGAGGGTGGAGGAGGCGAAGTCGTTTTTATCAATGTTGCCAAAGGGATGGCTAAGAAAGGCCATAAAGTTGAAGTAATTTCTCATAAACTTAAAAATACCGCCGACGAACAAATTCAGGGTTTGGAGATTCACAGAATTGATCCAAAGCTTAACAATCAATTACCTTCAATATTTGATAACTTTCTATTTATGATACTAGGCATAATTCAGGGAATAAGAATTATCCGAAAAAATAAAATCGATGTGATCCATTCGAATAACTTTATTTCTGTAATTGTGGGTAAAACATTATCTAAAATATTTAGAATTCCATTTGTTACCACAATTCATCATGTATATTATCAGACTCCTGAGTTGTGGGATGAATGGGCCAAACAAGAGGGAGTTTCGAAACTATCAAAAATTTTAGGTCCATTTTTAGAGAAAATGACTATAAAAATGGATGCCGATGCGATTCATACCGTCAGTAAATCCACGTATGATGACGTTAGAAAAATAAATAAAAAGTCTAAAAGTTGTAATGATCACCAATGGACTTTATCCAGAAAAGTATCAGGATATTTTTCTGAAGAATTTAATGATTATATTGTATTCATCGGGAGACTCGTTTTCTACAAGAACGTAAACTTCTTGATCAATGCCTTTATTCATGTTCTTGAAAAAATTCCAACGCAATTTTAGTCATAATAGGAGATGGTCCGCTAAAAACCGAGTTATCTGACTTAGTAACACAGAACAACTTGGAAAACAATATCATTTTCATAGGTTTTAACGATGGCGATACGAAGTATGAGTTATTGGCAAAGTCAACTGCATTGGTTCAACCTAGTCTTGCAGAAGGATCGTCTATGGTCGCTATAGAGGCATTTGCCTAGGGAAACCTGTTATAATGTCAAATTTGAAATGTTCGCATGAACTAATCGTAAATGGAATCAATGGGTTTACTATCACCAGATAATCAAGAACAATGGACTGAAAAAATAGAAATGTTATTAACCGATAAATCAGAGTCTAAAAATTGGGGAAAAACGCTCAAATTCGAATGATTGAAAAATTCAATTTGAATTTACTTTTGCAAATTTGAAACCCTATAATGAATATTCTAAAGACCAGGGAAAAGGTTGTAAAATGAATGAAGTCTAAATTTCTGATAGATCTTAACTACTTTTCGGTTGATTCCTACATTCATTGATTTTTGATTCCTGTAAAAAGCCGTGCTCATACTGTTCCTTCTATTGGTACAGTCATACATCCCTACGACGATGGTAGTTCACCTAATTAGGATTCACCTGGTCTTTTAGTTTAATACATTATGTATTAGTTTCCTATAATCTTGAAAAAATTCCAAACGCAAAGCTAGTCATAATAGGAGATGGTCCGCTAAAAACCGAGTTAGCTGACTTAGTAACACAGAACAACTTGGAAAACAATATCATTTTCATAGGTTTTAACGATGGCGATACGAAGTATGAGTTATTGGCAAAGTCAACTGCATTGGTTCAACCTAGTCTTGCAGAAGGATCGTCTATGGTCGCTATTGAGGCATTTGCACTAGGGAAACCTGTTATAATGTCAAATTTGAAATGTTCGCATGAACTAATCGTAAATGGAATCAATGGGTTTACTATCCCACCCGATAATCAAGAACAATGGACTGAAAAAATAGAAATGTTATTAACCGATAAATCAGAGTCTAAGAAATTGGGGAAAAACGCTCAAATTCGAATGATTGAAAAATTCAATTTGAATTTACTTTTGCAAGAATTTGAAACCCTATATGTAGATATTCTGAAGACCAGGGAAAGGGTTGCAAAATGAATGGAAGTACAAATTTCTGATAGATCTTAACTACTTTTCGGTTGATTCTTACATTCATTGATTTTTTTGATTCCTGTAAAAAGCCGTGCTCATACTGTTCCTTCTATTGGTACAGTCATACATCCTACGACGATAGTATTAGGATTCACCTGGTCTTTTAGTTTAATACATTATGTATTAAATTTCCTATAATGGTATTCTCATGATAAAGATGAATAGGTGTTTCAAGTTCTAAACCTCCAAGCATGTGAATATTAGGTCCCCCTACCTGTGGTAATTGAATTCATACCATTCTCTAATAGTTTTTGAGTCAAAATTACTATTGTAATGAGTGTTTCTCTCTTTGGTATGTCTAGTTCTAATATTCTATTGATTTATGACCATAGTGATCCATAATCAGACATGCCTTAAACCAATCATGATCATAATCTCATTAATAATGAATAAAGAAATACTCCATCCGATTGGCTATATGCTTTGACCTTAGAAGTTTGAAAATTTGAATCAAGTTTCAAATTGATTCACGGTATTGTTTGAAAATGCCAGACAATCTTTCTGAGCTCGCCTGAGCTTGCAACCTGTAAATTAAAGTTGAATCCACATCTAACATACTTTGAACTTGGCCCTATTCTTATGCTCATAAGGAATTAGAGATATCAAGACACAAGATTTCCTTACATATAGATTGATCTCAGCATTCTCGTATAATCATGGATAATAATGCAATTTTGTCTCATGTTTACATCAATCCTATCATTTTTTAGAAATTTTATAGATTACCCCATCCATACCTTGATTACCTTTTGAATGATCAAAATCAACTATATTTTCTGGATTAATCGCAAGTATATACATATTCCCATCAGGTCCTACTTGGATATCAGTTATATGTCCAAATCCTCGCCCAAATATAGGGAATGAAGCAACATCAAAATCTGGCATAAGGTCAATATAATCATCAGTGCCATTGTTTGCTATCTTTATTGTATCAAAAGTGCTAATGGCATTTTCATTCTTCTCTGAGGACCAGCCTGCATTAATAATCGGTTGAATTTTTGAAATATCATTGGCAATTAATAGATTACACGTGAATGTGGACGTATTAATAAATCCGCTCTTGCCGCTTGGACATTGCATTAAATCTTCCCATAACTGAGAGGTTTCATTAAAGCCTTGATCTAAAGGTAGTTCAAATAACAGTTGCGGGATTGACCAATTGTCCGTCTATGAAATCATACTTGAAAAATTCTATTTCTGATTTTCTAGCACCTCCTTTTCTACAGAGTCATTTTCAGTGGTGTTTTCTCCATTTTTATCGCAAGTGAAATATAGATAAACGTTTGTTATTCAGAAGAATTTTGGGTTATAAGCTGATCAAGTAATCCTCTTTCCTGCGAGTCGTCTACATCAAGTCGTAAAATTGGTTCATCTAGCATTTGCCCATTTATGATTCTATTTACCGTTCCGTCATTTTTTTAGTATATCATCTTTTCCTAAAACTAGTAGGAAATTTCATTCCATCATATACTTTTTCGATTTTGGCAAATCTTTGTCATAAAGAATGGCTCAGAGAAGCTAGACTGCATAAAATAACTAGAAAATAATAAAGTGCTTATAACTGACACTACAAGGATTAATTTCATTTACGTAAGATATTTTGCAATACATCCTTATCTATATTATTCTAGACCCAAAATTGCCATAGAACTCTAATTCGATTTGCTCTTGGAATCAATAAAAGGACAATTGTAGTGATATGAATTAAGATTATATTTCTTACAAAATAAAGAAAAATACAGTTTTTAAATTTTTATTTATATTATTCCTAAAACCCATTCTTTCAGACGCAGTTCAATATAGATAGAGTCTATTTCATTATCTCAAACGTAATTTTTTCAAACTTAATGCTTGAAAAACTCTATAATAATAGACTTTGATGCATTAAATTAATTTGTGTATAATGAAAATCCAAAATATCCAATTTGTTTATGTGTAAAGTAATATTCTTAGCATGAGATAGAGCGTCTTTTAAATTCATAAATTAAAAGTAATAGATGATTTGAGATTCGAGTTTATAAACATAAAAATAATAAAGAATTGTATAATGAACCAAAGATCCAATTTGATACTGAGAATAGACTTAATATGATATTTTTTTCTTAATTCCTTGAGAAGAGAATAAATCTTAATAAATAAAACTCAATCATACATGAATGAATGAAACTAACCAATTGTTATACTCCAACTAAAGTATTTTTTTATCAATACTTACAGAAGAATGAAGAAGCTAAAACATCTATCAAAAAAAAGGGATTAATTCATGTTGTAAAAATGGGATTCGTAACGGTTTAATACTATGAACTATTTTTCAATTATCCTATTACAGGGATTAATTCGAAATGGTGAAACATTTGATTATTATCCTATTACAGAAAATATCATAAATGGTGAAACATTCATTATAATGGCAAGAACGCGGGGCCAAGTTGGAAAAATGAACGTTGTGTTAACATTCCTATTATTTGGGAAACCATTAGTGAATACAGGAGAGAAAACAAAAGTGGAAGGAATTAGGTAATGTGATTTCTTATGCAATGGATATTGATCATGATGTTATCGATAAATATGAATTAATGGATGGCATAATAAATGAAGATATAGTGGATTACAAACCGAAATCAAAATATGATTTAATTGTGTGAGCGTATTATGCCTTCAAAAAGTGGGGTGATGAAATACCTAAAGATCCTCTAAAATTTTAAGAGCATTAGAAAACATGAATTGATATGCTAGCCAGGAGGGAAAATGGTAATTTCGGTTGGCTGGGGTTGGAATCAATATCTTGAAAAACTGATCTGGATGGAGATTTCAAATTTGACGAACAATGGTATCTAAAAAAGGGTAAAGGTTACAGATGGAGAGGAGTATAATCCATTGATGAAATAAAAGATCTGAAATATGATGAAAAAGCCTACCGCCTAGATTATTGTAGAACAATTAACAAAAAAACATGAGAATCTTTGTTAGAAAATTTTCATCAAATGTCCATTAAATCTTCTCAAATTCCGATGTCGTATCATCCCAATTAAATTTTTTGGCGTAATCCAGTGATGATTCACTTAAGGCTGATAGCCTACTTTTTATCCTTTAATAAGGAAATGGCAATAGAGGCCAATTCATCTGGATTATTTTTTTCAAGTAAAAGTCCATTCAAATCATTCACAACCGAATTCCACCAATCCTGGGACATTATATGCAACTACTGGTGTAAACTACATCGCATTTGACTCTATTACCAACCCCCATCCTTCCCTAGTTGCCGGCACTAGCACCAGATGAGAAACGACTTAGTAGATCATATTTTCTTATCATCAATATGTCAAAAAAAGTTACATTTGCTACATCCATTTTTTTTAGTTTCTTTAACAGGTCTTATCTCCTATGACATACATCTGACCATCTGGAAGAGATGTGTATTTTTTAAATGCTAAGATTGCATGGTCGGGAAGTTTATGTTTTTCAACCTCCCTATATAAGTAACAGTAATCCGATCTTCATTAGTTACGGGTTCACTTAACGGCTTTATACTCAATCCTTCTTTAATTACTTTGACTTTGTTAAAGCCCAATTTCTCCAAGGAAATACGAGTGGAATTAGACAGTAACAGTCATGATATTATGATAATATGACAGCCACTTTTTTCCAAATAATATCTACCCAGAACACCAATTGGAAAAGGAAGTTCAGAAGTAAACTGTTCAGGAGATATTTGATGAATAAAGCTTACTATGGGCTTATCTTTGATATATTTTGGAGTCAAAAAAGGTTTTCCATTGATCTCGTCAATCACCATATCAAAATCATTTTTATTTTTCTTATAGTATTTTTCGAAATTTCCCCATAAACTGAGAATCTTCCACCTTTCCTGACTATTCTAACATCATCAATAACTTCTGAATCTAAAGAATTTTGATATGAAGATGTAAAAAGTGTTAATTCATGACCTCTTTTAGATAACCTGCTTGAAATTTCATGAGTTAATACTTCTGCTCCTCCAGCTTCTGGATTTCTAATATCTCGCCAATTTAACCATAGAATACGCATTATTTATTATAATTACACTATGAAACGGATATTTATCTTTAGATATGAATCTACTCTGGTAACGATAAAGTAGCACATAGTAGACTTTATGCACACTTATTAAATCCAACTGATATTTGATATATTTCTCCTTTAATGAACAAAATATATAGCTATTTGACTTGATAAGAAATATCAAATTAAACGCTTGATTTTGGAACCGATTTTTTCACCTTAATTTATAACGAGGTCTAATAAATTTCAAATTACAATATTTGTATATTATCTTCTTTTCCCAATCAACTATATTATTATTCCAGAAAAGGATTCTGTTTTCTAGATTGGAGAAGTAATCCAATGCAAAGTCACTTAACTCAATGTGGTAAAAGAATATGTTTCTATCTTTTGACTATCCTATATATCGATCCTATGTAATCATCTTCTGAATTGTCAAAAACCTCTAATGATTCTCTATTCTCACTTCTTATGGATAATATGTATAAATTACCATCTGGGCCTACTTGTATATCCGCGATATGACCAAAACCCCTTCCGATTATTGGTGAATTGGTTTGATTAAAAATTGGAAAAAGATCAATCGGGGAATTATTTTTTTCTATAGTAGTATTTCTGAACCAAGTGATTGCCTCCTTTCCTTTCTCTTCTGAATAGCCACCATTAAATACCGCACGCAAATTAAACACATTGTCAGGTATATGTATTATACATGTGAACTCGATCCATTTAATTGGACCATCTATTCCCTCTGGACAATAATCAATATTAACCCATAATCTACTTTCTTCTGAAAATCCCTGTATCAATAGATTGGACTCTCTTACATTTGGATTAAGTTTCATCATGGTCGTAATTTTGTAATCCTGTTTAGGATTTATCTTTTGAGCTTCTCCACTAATCATTGACCAGCCTACTGTTTCTACGGGCGTCGATACCATAAGCATCCTTGATCGCAGATTACTTGATAAATCATTGGAAACCACATAACAATTAAAAGCATTATTACAATTTTGTAATCGATCAAAATCTATAATCAAAATATCTTCATCACCGAGGGATACATCATAGGTCAATGAAGAATTATCCACTACTTTTGTTCTATTACTATTTAAATCAAAATGATATAGATTACCATAATTAAAATCCCCTACAAAGAGATCGTTTCTGTAATTATCCCCTAAATTAGAATTGTTCAGAAATTTTAATGAAGTAATAGCGATAGTTTTTGACCATGTTACCTCAGGGGAACTGTAATGTGTCTTATTATTGAACATAACTAAATCATTCTTCTTAAAGAATAGTTTTCCTGCTTGCTCATTCAGGGGTTCCCATATGCCTTGAACCTTTTTCCAGCCGCTATTAAACCCAGGACCAACTAAATTTATCTCATCACCATATAACTGACCATTTTCGGTATCCCATAAATGACCTGTAAGTGGATCAAAATCTAATCCAAATCCATTTCTTATACCATAAGCGAAATAGTAGTTCAAAGGGTATGTGTTGCCTAAAAGTCCCTCAATTGGTGAACCATCAAAAGTTAGTCTGAGTATCCCACCGGTACCGTCAATTTTAGTACCATTTATGATATTCTGGGTAATTGCTTTACTTGCCGCAATATCGCCTACAATAGCATACAAGTTGTTATCTGGACCTATAGTCAATTTCCCTCCATTATGGAGAGGGATCTCATTAGTTGGTAGGCTAATCAATAATTTTGGATTACCAAGTTTTCTATCAATTAGGTCATATTTGTAAATCCTGTTAAATAGAGTATTTAGACCCTTAGTGCTATTCTCTTTGTCTGTGATCGCCTCGTCCTCTTCAGTAAAGTATAAAAATATATTCATTTTGCCATGCACATCAAACCCTACTGCAGAGCCAAGTAACCCCCTCTCTTTAATGCTATTTACATTGATCTTTAGCAAAGGTTCTGACAGCATTACACCATTTACTATACGTTGTATTGTACCGTTATTTTTTTCCAAGATAATAAGGTCATCAGATCCCAGAAAGGACATGGAGACGGGAAATTCCAATCCTTCATAGACCTTTTCTAATTTCAAAGACTCATCACTTAGATAGGGTTCAGCTTGGACAGATGCAAAATTTGTGTATAAGATAACTGCAACCATTATAAATATATAATAAATCGATAAACCAAAACAAAGCATTTTGTGTCTTGGATTCATTATCTTTAAAGACATTTAACACCCTAATTGTCATGTGCCAACATTTTAGCATTTCATATTTTTGAATAAATTTTGAAAATCCGAAATCTGTCATATCCCATTTACACTTACACTTTTATAAAATAATCAGCATTAAAATGAAAAGCTTACATACTTAGACATTATTTCTTATGCTTCTATACTTACCTTTTACTAATTTGCAAAGTAATTTTCTGTTGCTGCGAATATTGCCTCTGATGATATTTATTAGTACAATCTAACGAACCACCTAAGCTGACAACAAATCATCCCTTAGGCTCAAAGCATTCTTTTTTATTATAAAGTATCAAGTCTCTGAGTTTTCTAAAGAAACCAATGAGTTATCGTTTTAGGTGGCCTTCTATGTAATAGTAACATATTTGTGCATTTTTCACACTTTGACTCTGTGATAATAGGTACTTTTTGATATTTTCACACTCAATCCCAATTGAAAAAATGTTATTTTGAATGGCAAATTTTCTCTAGGACTTTACTGATTAGTACTTCGAATGCATTTGTGGTCCCCGTATAACAGCATTCTTTAAACAAAACATTCAACTACAATCTCGAGTAAACAAAAAAGTCTATCTGACTTCGCTCTATTGTCAAACATACGAGATCACCCTATTATGTCCTTTTAATCACATGTAAGCAAGACTTTGGTCATATGAATGTGTTAATTTGTTTAAACAAGTACTTGAGGTTGAAACATCGTATTGAGAATAAATCCATTTTTTTCTATATCTTCACCTATTGAAATATTACTATTGGATCCGGGAGATATTATTTATTACCAAGTTAATAAATAGTGTGATAATAAAACCCACTGGATTTTTAATACATTAAAATATCTTTAGGTTGTCAACAAATATTTTGTCGAATTATTCCATATAACAATGATAATAATACACCCCAATTCTCTTGGATCTTATACAAAGACTAATCCAATTTCTTTTTTTTGATATCAGCTTTTAAACATAATCTATTATGCATCACTTTTATTTAGCTTTATAGAGTTCGCAGATATTGTAAAACCTACTTATATTTAGGCACTATACGAAATATTTGACCCTCATCATCTAAAAGGTAAAGAAACCCATCTGGGCCGGTTTGGATGTCTGATATCGTGCCTAATCCAGAAGCAAATATTACACTTGCTAAATCCTCGGTGTTCCTGGACATTTTTAGTTCAAACGATTTGTCTAATTCCAATCCAGTTCTGTTTTCGTTTAATTCATAGTTGTAAATATATTTATTCGCCGGATCAGAAACAAAAATGGTGTTTGCATATTTATTGCCTAATT
>JARFXS010000218.1 GCA_029194465.1 Candidatus Nitrosocosmicus sp. | reverse complement strand
GTTTTATGCCTGGCTCATCAGGAATTCCCTCTCAATCAGATTATTCTGCTACAAAATTTGTAGTACAAGGAAGGAGTATAGACTTTTCATACATATTGGAGCCTTTTGGAATCAAAGTGATATTGATTGAACCTGGAGTAACAAATACACAATTCATACAAGATATAGTCGTTCCTACTAATAAGTATGAAGATGGCAAAAATGGGGATCGAATTAACCAGATTGATGAAAACAATAATGATGTCCAATTATCTTTTTACAATGATACAATGAAAAAATTCTTTGCCTTTACTTTAAAGCAATGAGTAAAGTGCTTTATCCACGAATTGTTGCATATAAGATAATACATAGCCTTGAATTGGTCTATAATGAATTAAACACTACTAATTGTCGTATCCTTAGACTCATAGTTGAAAGTGATTCAAAAAATATTCATAGCTTAAAAAATATCTGACAAATAGCCAATTTTATACAATGTTAAAAATTGATTAATTGAAATAGATGAAAGCAATCTTAGATTGGATAATATATTTCAAAAATTTCATGATGTGATATTACATATTTCTTAATTGACATCTTTATGTAGTAGCAGAGGTTTGAATAATTGTAACCTGATCCTAATTGAAACTTTGTATAAGGTATTCTCTCTTATACTGGTCTTAGTCATTGTGTATTAACAAGAAGAAAATCAATAATTTTGTCTATTTTCTGTATATCTGCACCATAAATTTTTCTAATGTATTCAATGCCAGACAGGTGTTCCTCTTCTGAAAATGCTTGCACCCCATCCTCTGCTATTACTATTTTTAATCCTCTTGTAAAAGCATCGTATGATGTATGTTTTGCGCAAATATGTGTATGTACTCCAGTAATAATTATTGTGTCGACGCCTTTTCCATCATACGCAGTGGTTAAAGCTCTGTCTAAGTCAGTTCTATCAAACGCGCTATAGGTTCTTTTCGTGATAACGCTATCATTCTTAAGAGGTTTCAACTCCTCAATAATTTGCTGTCCAACGGTACCTTTCATTGCATGAGGTCCCCATAAGTCTAATTCATATCTATCAGTGGGAAGATGTTCATCTACACAATAAAGATAGGAACTGAGCGTCAGCAAAATCAATAGTGCTGATATTTGGAATAATCTCTAATGCCCGCTCGCACATTTTTAAACCTTACCACAATAAAGTCATTCAGCATGTCCAATACTAAAATTGCATATCTTTCTGATTTCTCATAGATAATACTTTAGAACTTGATATTTTCCTTTCTAATATTTATAACAAATGGTATCTTGATGCTTATAATTAGGCAGTTCCAAAAGAGATCTTAGGATAACCTACCAATATTATTGTTGCATGAATGAATTAGATAAATCTATAGAATGTTACTTCCTCAGATTTATCTATCTAAAATAACAATAGAGGAAAGTATGATCTTTATTTTAACATCTAGAACTTTTTCTTCGACCCTTTTTTAGATAACGGCTCAAACTTTCCCTTATCCGAGCCAAGCAGATACAATATGATTAAGAATTTATTAATGGGTAAAGAGACATGATCGGAGATATAGAACATAGTTATAATAAGAACAATATGCAATCGTTTATGATTCTTAAGATAACTTTATACTCTAATTCATCTGTCAAGCGCAACAATTTTTTGCTGTAACTTGAGAGGAAAACTTTGAACTTGATCAAATTCGTTAAAAATGGAATCATTTGAACTTGTTGAATATGATATAGTTGTAGTGACCCATCCTAGTGAAGGTAACGACTTTACAATAGAGCCATTTTCAATAATCTTTTTCCAAAAGCGGCTGAGACCTTCAATGACCTCGTCAGCAAGTGAAATTAATACGAATCAATATCCTTTATCATCAAGTATTCAGGTGAATTTGTTTGGGACCTGGGTATGTATGTTTACCAGGACTTGTTTTACTTTATAGATAATTGATTTTTGTGTATTTGCTTTTCCGTCAGTTTTCTCAATATCATTGGAAAGTTTAATCTCTTTATTATTCCTGATTTAATTTGTCTACTTTATGCGATTATGGCTACCATTTTATATACGCCATTAAATGCCCGGATCGTCCCGTGATGTGCTAAAAATCGTACTTAGCAGCGAAACCTTTGTGGAGCCTTATTTTGAGTAATTCTTTTATAATATTTTCATCTAGGTCACCACTTACCATTATTTTTGTACTATAATAATCACGATCACGGTCCCCAGCTTCATCAAACATTTCTCTTATCCTTTTACTTAAATACAACAAGTCTCCGCTATCCAGCCTAACTCCTTTTGGTAATATTCCTTCTTGAATTATCATTTTTATAGCGCTTAATGTATCATAAGTATCCACCAGAAGATAACCATCAGGAAATAATTTTTGAAACTCTTTAAACGCAGTTATTTCACTTTCAAAGCTCATAATATATGAATGTGCCATAGTTCCGTAAACAGGGATATCGAATTGCATGCCGGCCAAAGTATTTGATGTACCTGCACATCCCCCTACATATGAAGCCCTAGCCGCTAAAAGAGCAGCTTCTGGTCCATGTGCCCTTCTTGAACCAAATTCAATTATCGGTTTGTTATTAGCAATATTACAAATTCTAGAAGCTTTTGTAGCGATGAGAGTTTGAAAATTGATTGTTGATAAAAGGTAGGTTTCTAATAATTGAGCTTCAATGATTGGAGCTTCGATTCTAAGTATTGGTTCAGTAGGAAATAAAACAGTCCCTTCTGGCACTGCCCAGAGGTCGCCAGTAAACCTCATTTTAGACAGAAAATCATAGAAATCTTGTTTTATTCCTCTAAATACATCTAGTGACCTTAAATATTCTATTTCATGTTTGTTAAACCTGAAATTCAAAATATATTCTACCGATTGTTGCAATCCTGCTGTTACTAAATATGACCTGTTTTTAGGTAGCCTCCTCACAAATAATTCGAAGATGCCCTTTGTTTCCCAATCTTTGTGATATTGACTGAAATAATACCCAGCAGCCATAGTTATCTCATAAAAGTCCGTCAAAAGTGCTGTAT
>JARFXS010000047.1 GCA_029194465.1 Candidatus Nitrosocosmicus sp. | reverse complement strand
CTCCTGAATATCCTTTAAATTTAAATTCGCGTACCATTTTTTTACATCCTCCTATACATAATTATTAATTCAGTCTTTTTAGAAAAATTTTCCATATTTTAAACCAAACCTAAATTAGTTGCGAGCTGTCTTGCGCCATCCACATTCTTGAATTTCATAATTGCTTTCTTACCTCTAATGGTATTAAAAGTATTTACTTCGCTAATATCTGCTTCATAAATTATCTTCATAGATTTAATGATCTGACCTTTGGTTGCCTTATTATGGACTATAAAACTAAGTTTGTTCTCTTTTTCTATAATATTAAAGGTCTTTTCGGTCACATAAGGCTCAAGTATTATCTTACTTGCAATATCAGCATTAATTTCTAATTTCTTATTATATAGAAACTTATTCATGCCAAGCTCCCCAAAATAACATTTTTCGGGATTTTTAAATTACTCAATTCGTTTAATGAATTTTGCGAAAAGACCACTAGCCTTATTGGTCTTGCACCAGGTGCAAGGTCTAGGACACTCAAGTCCTTTACACTTTTTACACCAATCCCAGGTATAGATTTATCCAATTTCAACAATTCACACTCAGTATTTCCAACAACTATTAATGCACTTTTTCCAATACGGTTTGGACGACCCCTTCTCTTGGGCTTTCCAGAACGTTTCTTGATAGATTGTTCAACTTTCTCTCTTTTTTAATATCTTCTTCTAAACCTAATAGCCGTAAAATGTCAAGTAAGGTTTTGGTTTTACCCACATTCCTCAATATCGCCGCACCACAATGGAAAAGATTTTATCCCTTCTATAGAATGACCTCACTGATTATTAATTCACTTTGACAGGTCGATGATATAGCAGAGAGAAGAGCGATATTATTCTCCTTCTTGTTTAGCCTTTTATGTGTTACCTTCCAAGATTCTGTGATGCGCAAGTCTACTCTTTTCTAACACCTTCCGTCACTCCGGCCGCCTGCCCTGCACGAGAAAACCCTTCTCCTTAAAACTTGCTAGTCGAGCGATACCTAAACCGGTATTCCTAGATTCAGCGCCTTCCTTCCACGATTTCCCGGCAGCCAAAGTACCTACCCTGTCTCTGAAACGGTGAGAATACAGATTGACAAAGGCTTTTTTGATAATCTCGGGACGATATGGAAAATTAAATATTATTGGTAGATTCATATCTTCGGTTTGATTGCTCTTTAAGTCGAATAGCTTAGTTTTCATCTATACAATTACTCCAATACCTTTGGTTCGCTTATTTTTGTTTGTTTGCTCCTTATTGGCTGTCTCAACTTTACTAATCTCTTTGGAACCCCCAGGTATGGTTCCTAACTATCATATAATCTCCGTCCACTAACCCAAAAATGCTGAATCCCTCCTTTTGATTAATATTTACCAAATTCAGTACATTCAACTTGACATTACCAGGATCCTTTTGTTATATTCTGGCATACTGGTGAAACCCTTTGTCCTTGTCTGCCAAAGTATACATTACTACTGCGGGTGAGATAGGCCCTAACGTTCCAACACTTAACACTTTTTCCCGTGATTTGCGCTCGTTTTCTCTTAACTCCAAATCTCGTAATTGGACCTCAACACCCTTACCTCAGTAATACCATGGACATCGATGTTCTGTCCAGTCTTAAATACACAACGTTACCCTCACTTTTTGGCCTAGTCGATTTTAAGAATTCAAACTGACCTGATTATCACCTCCCGATACTGGGATTTCTTCAAATAAATGGAACCTTTGAGATATTCGATCTTATTGGAAAAAACAGCGACAACTGCGTTTAAATGCCTGTGCTAATCGATCCGATCATTCCTTCGGTTTTTTTAGCCCATCCTCAGAATACTTGGTATACTCTTGAAGATAGATCTTTAATGCTTTCCTTAGAATAAACATCGAATACTGCGTGCCTACCATATCCATCTTCAGAATAACCTCTAATTCCAACTATTTTTAGAGGGGGTAAAGATATTACTGTAGAATGATTCATTAGCGGGTTTACCATAATTGGAGTCTTCCTCATCAATTGTCATAACCTGAATTTGACCTACTTTAAATCCGCAAAACCAACCAAGCCAACATTATCACGACTAGAATTTTCGGGCCAAGTTCTGATTCTTGCTTCTAGTTTCTTTGTGCTCTCTGGCCCGTGGTCGAAATGCAATGCTACCTCTTCGGTGTGCTATTTTCGGTGACCCATAGATACAAAAATTTTCCTGATCCCCTTTAATAAGTTTATTATCGCTATTAGTCGATTAGGAAGATGGAAGGTAAATATTCAGAATAGACAAAACTCCCGTAAATAGATTCCTCTAATCTGACTGTTTGAGTTACCTTGATTTGGAAAGAAATTAAAAGAATAATACTTGGAAATGTCCATTTTTTCTTTTGATAAAATAGAGTTCAATCCAAATTTTGGCGATCCGAAAACAACTAAGATTGAATTATTGCCTAAATGTCTATTGGCCTTAGATAACTCATTCTCAGAAGGGTTAAAGTATTTCGAATATTTAGACGTAAGGATAATGTTAGAGACAGGAAACTTCTCCAAAATATTTTTTAATTCTCTTATTTGATACACATTGTAACCCCAATATTTTTCTGTTATTTCATTTTTTTCGATATCAACAGCATTAATGTAATTCTTATGCTTTAGTAATTTTACGTTGACTTTCCTACCATCTTGCTTAAATTTCCCTTCGTATTTGATCGGTATTTTAAGGCCAACATCTACAAAATAGGCGTCACCTCTTTTCTCAACAACCCCGACCCTAATTTCGCCAGCTTTGATGTCATTTATTTCTATCTTATCCTTATGATGATGTGATCTTATAGGATGAAGCTTCCCAACATATTTCAATATATCGATTTTAGGATAGATTTTCCTTCGTAAGTATTGAGGTGTATCAAGATATTCAAGGATAGTTACCAAGAATTGGAGATCATATTTGCTTGTATTCAGTAACTTATCATGATATATGAAAAGATTATTAACTCTAAAAATCGACAATGCTCTTGCTAATTGGAAAATTTTTAATGTTTTATCAATTTCAGTTGATACATCATACAAGAACGAGTCTGGAATGGAAACGTCAAATCTCAATAGTTGAAATGTAGGTCACCGTTCACATAGCAACTCGTTCACTGCTCCTTCCAAATAACCTTCGGATCCAAAAAAACTATATCTCAATATTCCCTCTTTATCTATAACTACGGAGGAGGGGGTTCCCCTCAATCTATAAGTCTCAAATGTCGATGCCGAAAATTCCTTATTTTGCAAATAAGTTCGTACTTTGTCGATAAGATCTGCTTTATCTTTATCAGAGAACGTAGAAAAATCAGAAAAATATATATCAATAAAATCAAAGATCATCTTGTCTGAAACATCGATTGGCATATTGATAACTTTATCAAATGCTACAGGAAATGGTATCTTATAATATAACTTATTTCCGTCAACTAATTTCCCATGTTGTTTTAATGCCTTAAAAGTCTCCCCAATTACTTGATTATCTGAAAGTAAAAGTTCAAGGTTTTGTAAAGTATTTTTGTCATAATCTTCGAATGCGGTTGCTACTCCTAATATTTTGACATTCTTATTCTTAAATTTTTCATGGAGAGAAATTGCCTGAGGAATTCCATATAAAAAACACCCTGGACAGTTAACTTGAAAGACCTCTATAACGACCACATTTCCCGCCAATTGATCTATATTAGTTGATGTACCTTGTACCCATTTAGAAACTTGCAAATTAGGTGCTTTGGAACCAATTTCAATTGCCATTAATAATCAATTTTTCAATAAAACAGGAATTATTTAAATGGTCGTCCGAAATAAACTATATTATTATGACAATCTAAATCAAAGCAGGTCAAGATTGACTTTCTTTATCTTGAACTTGTTTTGAATAATTCTCTATTTCTTCTAACGGCATCATTCGCAAAGTTTTTGATTTTGAATCAATTACTGCCAATCTAATGTGTTTAGTACCGGTCTTTTCTTCACTGACCATGAAGATAGATTCAATAGCAAGTACACATGCTTTGTCGAGACTAATATCATTCCTATAATTCTTTTCTAGATGTTCAGTTACTTGTTCGCTTCCTGCACCAATTGCCACAGCATCGTATCCAATGTATGTACCACTTGGGTCAGTTAGATACAAGCCTATTCCATTCTTGTCGACACCAGCCAATATCAATGCAACGCCGAAAGGCCTGGCTCCAGCATATTGAGTGTACTGTTGGGCCATATCGGCTAAATTTTTTGCAACGCCTTCAACGTCTACTACTTCATCATAAATAAGGCGGTTACTCTGGGCAAAAAATCGTGCATGGTCTACCTGAGTGCGAGCGTCTGGAATATACCCTGCTGCGGCAAGACCTATGTGATCATCTATCTGAAATATTTTTTGAGTTACATTAGATATTTGCAATTTTCTCGTTTTTTCTTCTACTGCAAGGATTACCCCATCAGTGCTTTTGATCCCTAAGGCTAGCGTGCCTCTCCTAACGGTTTCGATTGCATATTCAACCTGATATAATCGCCCATCAGGTGAGAAAACAGTAATTCCTCTATCATAACCTGCTGCTGCTGGTAACAAATCAACTAGATTACTTCTAAATCTTTATTTATAGTTACCTTATTTAAAAAATAAAGGATTATTTACCCAATTACATGAATATAGTTGGCTAGTTGTTAACTGAAGAAATTCAATTTTGTGGCCACAAAAATATTCGTTCATTACATTTACGAACAATAGAGATTACCAAAGATCCTAACCTAACCCTTAATGGGGATTGTATAATAGGAGTTAGTGCAACCAAATCATGCTCCGATCTTACAAGTGCTATGAAGAATAAAATCAGGAGAAATCAATCAATAGTAGAAATAGATTTGATTGTTGAGCCCTTTTCTATCAAAATAAATGGGATTGGAAATGATAACCTCCTCCTAACACATCGACATGATATTGTCTTAAGAAAAAGCAATTTTATTTGTGATAGGACTCTATGTTTAAGTTGTAATGTTAGTGCCATACACATTCCTAGAAAGATGATAGACTTATTGAAAGACCCTTCCAAACAAGGCCTCTTGGTCATAAGTGTAGAATAAATAACTATGACCACCTAGTCGTTTATCTTATTAGTCAATGCTGCTAAAAGTAGCTCTTGTTATACGTTCATAAGCGTCGACATATCTTTGAGATATTTTTTCAATAATCTCTTTTGGTAATTTTGGAATTTTTGGTTCTAAACGATTATTATTGCATTTTTCTAACTCTTGTCTAAAGCCTATCCCCTCTAACCAATCTCTTAATATTTGTTTGTCATAACTATCCTGAATGTGTCCTACTTGGTAATCGCCTTTATTCCATATTCTAAATTCATCAGGTCCAATTGAATCACCCAGGATTATATCTCCTGTTTTTGGGTCTTTTCCGAATTCAAATTTGATATCAGAAAGAATAAAGCCCGAATCCGAAACGATCGTATTTACTTGCTCAAACAAGTCAAGAGATTGTTTTTTTATTTGCATTAGATCCGTTTCATTTACTAACCCATTTTTAAGAATTTGTGTTTCCGAGAGAGGTTTATCATGTTGTTCAGATTTAGTAGTTGGATCAAAAACAAGACCAGGCAATTTTGAAGCCAATTGCAAATTATTATTTGCAAAATATTCCTCCGTCCCAGAAATATCTATAGAATTCTGAAGATACCTTGTGTATAAGCTTCCATATAAGTATGATCGAACTACACACTCTATTGGAATCATGTTCAGCTTTCCTACCTCAATCTTATCGTTATCTACTCTTCTCCTAAAGTGGTTTTTCCCTTTTAGTATTTTAAACCAATAAAGTGCAAAATCACAGAGGACTTTTCCCTTATAGGGAATTTCATCATTTAGTATAACATCAAAGGCAGATATCCTATTAGAAAAAGAAAAAATTAGTGTGTTGTTATTGGTTTCATAAATGTCCTTTACTTTACCCTTCCTAATTAGTTTCAACTTGATAGACTTTCCACATGTTAATTATAAACCTTAAATCGATAGGCTCGCAATTTATGATGTAATCATTTGATCATTAATCCAACTGACAAAATCCTTTTGCAATTGTTATCATTTCTGGATTCTGACGAAGGTATTAGAATCACATATAGATCGAACTGGAAAAGAATTTTCATTAATAAGAATTTGCTAGGAAGTTACGTATTACTCTTGAGTTACAAACCTCTTAAAAATATGCACACTTTGTGGGATTCTAGAATTTTTCATGAGGGGAGAAATTGTAGATCTGATGAAATTGTATACCTCAATACCCCTTCCGAAGTTCTGGAGATAATCCATTCAGAATTTGGTGATATTGCAGTTTCCGAATACTGAACTCGATAAAATCAAAAGTCAAGTAGCGAAACTAAGAACTTTTCCACTTGTAGTAAACTGTTCCAGCCTTACATGACGCAGTCAGATTTGAATTCATATAAGTAGATTCAACTTCAAGTTCAGATAACAACGAATCTATGCTTTGTTCTTCACTCTTTGACTCTGCAAAGCGATTGATAATCTCCTCTTTAGAGAATTCCATACTGTTATTTATTTTTAAGAAACTAAAAAATTGATCTTTGTTTAACATTTCAAGTTTATAGTACTTTAGGGTTCATAAATTTTTGGACCAAGATTAATAAGGAAAGAAATTTATTAAAAAAAACAAGCAATAATACAATTATTGAATTTGATGAGGTTTATCCCGCTGCTCATGTTAGTATTCATGATTTATTTGACTCAGAGCACCTTCCATACCATTCTTGCTGAAACAGAAAATATGGTATATAAGCAAAACCCACAAGATATAAAGAGCAGCAGATTAGAGGTCAACACCACGTTCGCACTTTCGGGATTGCTGGTTTCCACTCTGAATGCATCCCTTACATCAAATATCGGATCCGGTCAAAATAATCAATCAGTTTCGTCATCATCTGATGGTACAAGCCTCGGACATTCAGCTCAAGCTCTCCCACCTGGGCAACCATTTGCTGGTATAAACAGCAGTGGCAATTCATCGTTGATTGTGAACTCAAACCAAGGCTCGAGCGGAGATACCGCTGGAACAGCTCAATTGAATCAGACCGATAACTTGTCTACTAATTTGGTTTCAATGCTTTCAGGTATCATTATTCAATCCATTGAAAAGGGAAATCCAACCATTAATAATGATGTAAATATTAGCGATTCTGGCAGCCTCATTAATAAGAATATTTCAACTATAGTTTCCGGAAATTGGAAGATGATTGTTAATTCTTCGAAAGTTGAATTTTTTGATGCGAAATTCGTAATGATCACCTCAGATGCTAAAGGATTTCACTGGCATACAATTACTATTTTTTAAAGGGATGAAAATGTGTTTTTTAAGCAGATGATACCATATTCTTCGATGGGACAGTAGACTTTTTTTACAGATGATAAACTTGTATCTGAGAATAGCAAAGTTGTAATAACACTCAATAATTTTGGAGGTCCTTCAAATTATTTTCTTAGATAATAACGTATCAGATCATTTTCATGATTTTCCACTTTACGGATCTTAGATTCTATTGAAATAAAAAATAGGTAAAATTCCTTTTCATATACTTTTTGGTATGGGAGAAGTAATGGCCCCCTCTGATGCCGATCTTACCAATGTTGCATATTTTGCTAGTGCTCCTGACCGATATCTAATCTTTATAGGCTTAAATTTCTTGGTCCTATTTGCGAACTCTTTTTGAAATCTTGAGGTCAATGGTTTCTTTTGATAAGATCGATCTTGATCTTGTCACCATTTTTGATTATTGATATTGGTCCGCCTACCATCGCCTCTGGAGAAACGTGCCCTATCATAAATCCACGGTTGCGCCAGAGAATCTACCATCAGTGAGCATAGCAACTTTTTCACCTAACCCCTGACCCACTATGGCCGCTGTCACAGAAAGCATTTCCTCATTCCTGGTCCACCCTTTGGACCTTCATATCTTATAACGACAACATCCCCTTCGCCGATTTCTCTTTCGAAACAGCATCAAATGCAGACTCTTCTGATTGATAAACTTTGGCAACTCCCTCGAATTTATCTTCTTTTAATCCTGCAATTTAAATTACAGCTCCCTCTGGAGCCAAATATCCAAACAAAATTTTTAACGTTCCTTCTTTGTGTATTGGATCATCGACCGTCCGAAGGATATTTCGAAATTCAATTTTTTGTTCTTTATAATAAGACTTGGATTTGCTAAAGTCATAGGACTCAAGATTCTTTTTCATTGTCTTACCGGTAACGGTCTCTACATTTCCATTAAGAATACCTTTATCAAGCAATGATTTCAAAATTACAGGGATGCCCCCAACATTATCTAAGTTCAACATTACATAACTCCCACCTGGTCTCATATTTGCGATATGGGGTGTCTTTTTTCTAATATATTCGAAATCTTTTATGTCCAACTCGATTCCTGCTTCACGGGACAGTGCTAATAGGTGAAGTATCGCCTTAGTTGAGCCTCCTATCGCATTTGCCATCATGATCGCATTTTCGAATGCCTCATAATTCAAGATATCTCTTGGTTTCAAATCATTTAGTATTAGATGACCAATAGATTTACCAGTCTCAAAGCAAATTTTGTGCCTTTCTTCGCTTTCCGCAGGCGGTGTGGCGCTACCTGGTAACGCCATCCCTAACGCCTCGCTTATAGATGCCATGGTATTAGCGGTATACATTCCTGCACATGATCCAGCCGACGGGCAAGCAACATTTTCAAGACTTGTCAATTCTTCCAAGCTCATTTTGCCAGCATCATATGTTCCAACCGCCTCATACACATCTTGAATAGTAACCGGACTACCATTCCAATTACCAGGCAGAATTGTGCCTCCATAAACAAAGATAGAAGGCAAATTGAGTCGGGCCATAGCCATCAAAGTTCCAGGCAAGCTTTTATCACATCCTGAAATTCCCACTATAGCGTCATATTGATGTGCTCTGACCATTATCTCGATCGAATCCGCAATGATCTCCCGGCTAACAAGAGAGGATTTCATCCCCTCGTGTCCCATTGCAATGCCATCAGAAACAGCGATGGTAGTAAATTCCCGAGGGGTGTTTCCAGAATCTAACACCTTCCTTTGACATTTGAGCAAGTTTTCCCAAATGAATATTGCATGGGGTCGCCTCATTACATATGCACCCCTAACTGCCACTAAAGGCCTACCAAGATCATCATCTGAGAGACCCATTGATTTATGCATTGCCCTATGAGGAGCACGGGAAAAGCACCCTCAACTGTTTTTCTGCTAGGTAAAATCATTACAAATATCTAGATTAAAACCACAAAATAAAAACTTAATTCTTTCTTGTAATATTGTCACACTACTCAAAATAGCTATTATTTTTACAGAATCAAACCTTCAAACTTGAATATCGTCTCACACATTCACATTTCTATGCTATTATTATGCAATTCATTTGAAGAAATTTCATTAAGATATTCGCATTTTGGGCATGGGAAAGAAAATTCAGTGTGAAACTTTCTAACTCAATTGATTCACTCATACTTTGTAAAAAATTTTCGAGCTATTTAAAATGAACTAAAAATAAACACCAAATTATGGGAAAACATATTATAACTGTTAAATATTAAATTAGATATTTCATATTATTATCTTGATTATGATGCAGACCTTAAATCACAACTGTATTTTTTGTCAAATTGTAACGAAAAATTTGCCTAATGCAATAATTTATGAAGATGAAAAATTTCTGGCTTTTATGGATAAATGCCCCAATCAATCATGGATTCGTTGCTAGTACCTAAACAACACTTTAGAAATATATTAGAAATGCCGATAAAGGAAGTAGGCGAAATGCATTCGCTAGTCCCACGATTAGCAAAGGCAATTACTAGTGTTTTGGGGAGTGACGGATTTAACATTAACCAGAATAATGGGAAATCTGCAAATCAGATTGTACCACATGTGCACGTACACATAGTTCCTAGATATTCGATTGAGAAGGTCAAAGGTCAATGGCCAATGCGCAAGATTGCGCAAATAAATGAGCTTGAGAGTGTAGCTCAAAAAATCAGAGAGAATATCGAAGTATCATGAATAAAAGTGCTATTACAATAGGAATAATTAGCTATAACGAACAGAATAATATTTTAAATTTTTTTGATTCACTCAAATCTCAGCGGCTCGGAGACAATTTGGTTATCAGCGAGGTAATTTTCGTTGATGATTCGAATGATGAAACTCCAATTCTTATCAACAAAATTAGGTCTGAAAATCCAGAATACAATATTCGTCTAATTCACAATGACAAGAGAAAAGGAGCTAGCCAAGGATGGAATACTATATTCAGAAACGCGAAAGGTAGCATCATAGTATTATTGGACGCAGACATCGAAATTGGGGAAAACTGTATCTCACGATTATCGAATAAGATCACAGATAGTGTAGGATTGTGTGCTTCTAATACTGTCCCCAAAATCAATAATACTGGCCTATATGCATGTGCATCAGTTTTTATCGGTTATTGGCTAAGATCAATAAGAATCAATGGTCTTTCTCAATACACCACTATGGGTAGAGCACTTTCATTGAATACGGAATTAGCTAGAGGGATAGAAATTCCCCAGGAAATAATCGCAATAGATCTTTATCTTCAGTGTAAAGTGCTTGAAAAGGCCAAGAAGGTAATCTATGATGATGACGCAATAATCTATTTTAACCCTCCAATAAACAAAGGTGATTTTTTCAGTCAGATAGTGAGAGCTCTTATCGGGCATAGACAGATAAAAGAACTCACAAGAAAATTTGATTTTGATGCTCCCGCGTCTCTAACAATAAAGGAATTTTTCAAAAATTCGATAAAATATCCAAGAGGTTCGTTATGTCTCTTATTGTTATCTTCAGTTGCCAGTTAGCTATTTTAAGGATAGAGATCGAGTCTCCCATATTTGGGAACCTGCTAATAGCACCAAAAAATAACATCGAATAATGTGTTCAGTTATATAGACGGATAATACTCGAGTGATAGGAAAATGATACTCGTGAAGATATTCATGCTAGAAATACTTAAAAGCATCAAAAAAAATGGGGATCAAATATGCCAAGGAAATTATGACTATTTTTAGAATAGAGCGATATTGATAAGTGCATTAACTAGTTTGATAATACAATAATAAAAACTGCAACGCATGCTAATGATCCAAATAGTGCTAATGTGGTCTTCCACATGCCAAGATTTTCCTTTTCTCCTATGTCCCATATGCCTCCAGTAGATTTGTTGGGGACATACCAATTTTTTATTACTTCGTAACTGTAAAACTTTGACAGATCAGCTGATGGTGTCCAACTAGGAGTAAAATTGGATGATTGGCTTGATGAAGAATTGATCAAATCGTATTTCCTTCTTGAATTTTCATCGGAAAGAACTTCATAGGCCTCTACTATTTGCAAGAACTTTTGATGAGACTCTGTACTTTTGTTTTTGTCAGGATGGTGCTTGAGGGCAAGAAGTCTAAATGATTTTTTGATATCGGCACTAGTGGCATGGTGGTCTATCTCGAGTATGTCATAGTAAGACTGAGACAATAATACTTGATGAAGAGTTCTAAAAATTAAGTATTTTGCTTTGAACAAATGAATGTTGGAACTCTAAAATAAGGCAATTTCTAATATATTTGGACGTGAAGATTCCATTTAAGAGAAAGTTGGCCCCTTCTAACGACGGAGAAGTCTTAAACTTAAACAAAGAACATTTAAACGACATTAAACAGAGGGAATCAAATATTAACGGTACGGTGAATAATTCACATCCCATAAAATCCGAAACAAATTACCAGATTTGCTTTATGTGTAAGAAGACAATCTCCAGTGAAATCAAAAACCGAATGGAAGTGGAATCTAAAAACTAATCAACCTATGTGCATCGAATGCTATGAAAGGAAATCCAAAGAATATGAAAAAATCAGTAATTATTGCAATGAATGCAACAAGAGACTGGGATTTATCAGGTATAATCCCAAACCTTTGTGGGGTGTTAAAGGCCAATTATGTAGGGCTTGTTGGGATTTAAAGAATTCTACCTTCAAGAAATAAAACTACAGGGCTAAAAACGGATTAAAAATAATTAGTAGATCATATCCCAAAAAATTTGATAATTTATCCAAACAATTCATGTTTATACTTTTTACGGGCTGTTTTTTCTAAGCACATACTAATTATTATCAAAATCAATTTTTGGTTCGGTTCTTAATTGTACAAATAATGGGGACGAAATAGCCTTACTCAATATTTTGACAACTCTAACCGGATTTTAACGCTGGTTATTAATTCGGATTATTTCTAGTGAAGTTTTTCATTTCACATCACGAACACATGACACAATTCTAGGATACAAATCTTTAATCTATCTCCACAACATCGACACGATACCCAAACCGGTTATACACAGACCTGCATATGCGACCTGTGGCACGCTGATACTCATAGCACCTATGGCAAGGCCAATTCCGGCTATAGCCATTAGAAATTCCCCTTTCCTTCTATTTGTGAAGTGCAATACCATAATCTTATCTTACAATGGGCTTATAAAATATTTCTCTCTTAATAAAAAAATTTGTTAGGCTGATTTAAGTGACTATTCTAGATTACTCCGCAATAGTTGCTAGGTCCTGATTTAGTAATACATATAATTTTCCAAGAAATCCTCAAAACTGTATTAAAGCAATCTGATGGACAAAAATTAAAGGTGGCTGAGTCCACCTGCACCAGAAGTATAAGGTGATTGTCCTGGAAAGTTTCTCCTAAAGTGCCCAGATGGTCGTTTCGATAACAGTTCTATGAACCAAGCTTCATGCTCAATTTCCTCTTGCATTATCCTCTGTGCAATATCGAAAGTTCTGGGATCTTTTCCCCCTGTCATGTCACATACTTCTCCCCAGGATCTGATAGCGCATTGTTCTGCTTCCAGAAGTACTTTTATGATAGAGGTCAAATCCTTCCAATTTTCTGGCAAATAAGCGTCTGGACAACCAGCCTGAGTTGCAAAATCTCTGATATCTCGTGGTAAACTACCTCCCAATTCATAGAGTCTTGGAACCATGGCCTCGAAGTGGTTTCGATCTTCAATTCTTGCGTCTTCAACGATTTCCTTGATTCCCTCTCCGTCAAGGCCTGTACAGTGCATCCTTAAAATAGTATAATAATAGTAGGTTGTAAATTCCGCACCCACGCCTTTGGTAATCAATTCCTTTAGTCTTTCAATATTAACACCATTTTTTTCTAATACTTCCAAAGCTACAACGTTCGGAACATATTCATTATTCTCAGTCATTATCAAACATTAGATAAATGAATATAAAAATTTTATTATAAAAACTTCGTGAAGTATTCTGAGATTTCAAATATTAAATTTAGGCACTCATTTGTTTCAAAATATCATCCATCGATTCGAAGCCCTCTCGCTCAATTAATTGGAGTAAGCAAATAGTAAAACCGACGTGTGAACAATCATCTGTAAAACACGCCCTACATGATGGGATGCAATCAAGTATATTGACAAAAATGTCCTGGTTCAAGAATCTATCAAATAATTTTACCTCTCTTAAATTAGGAAAATCAACATATTTCAAGATTAATGGTGGGTTCTGTTCATAACCTTCATTATCAAATGACTTGCAATTCATCCAATTTAAGAATGCAAAAGTTCCTTCATCCAAACTTTCGCATTTGGTGGCCTTTTTCAACTGGATGCTGTTGGTATTATGCTTGTCTTTACTAGACATTATCTATCTTAGTAACTTACTATACTCAATTCCTAAATATAAGGCTTTAATTTGATTACAGACAAGGACGAATGTGGTCAATAAATACTTTCAGTTGATAAATTAGAATTGCTATATTCGGGAGGTAATCCGTACGATGACCACTTCTTATCAACCAATAATTTGGTTTCTTCATCAACTTGAACTTCCTCCTGAATCTCTCTAAAAAAGCCTTCTTCTCTCCATTTGGTTGTGGCGTCAACCCCCATTTTCGATCCAAAATTTACTAAAGGTGATGAGGGATCCAAAGTGTCTGTGGGTACATTCTCTATTATTAGTATATCCCGTTTCGGATCTGCTTTAGTAGTTACAGCCCAAATAATCTTATCCATATCATGAACATCAACATCATGATCAACGACAACAAAAAACTTAGTTAAGGATAGTTGCCCTAACCCCCATAGACCCATCATCACCTTTTTTGCCTGCCCAGGATATCTCTTTTTAATTGAGATTATTCCCAATCCTTGAAACCATCCAGCTGCCGGCATCGAGAAATCTATTACTTCGGGCTGAAACATCTGTATAAGAGGTAAAAATGATCTTTCTATTACCTTTCCAAAGTAAGCATCCTCTAGAACGGGTTTTCCAACGACAGTGGTTAAATATATCGGCTTTTTTCTATGCATAACCCCGGTTAATGTAAAAACAGGGAATTTGTCAGGCGGAGTATAGTATCCAGTATGATCTCCAAATGGCCCTTCTGTCTCAAGGTGTTCTGGGTTGATAATGCCTTCAAATACGATTTCTGAATTAGCTGGAACTTCCAAATCTACTGTTTCACATTTCACCATTTTTACTCCTTTCTTTCGAGAAATCCCCGCAAATAGAAATTTGTCCATACCCTCTGGAACCGGGGCTATGCTGCTAAAAATAGTACCAGGGTCAGCCCCTACTACTATAGCCGCTTCAATCGGTTTTTTAGCTTCTTTTGAGATATCAGAATGTTGAGCACCACGTTTGTGAATCTGCCAGTGCATTATCGCTTGATTGTCACTCAAAATTTGAATGCGATAAACTCCTATGTTTCGAATCCCGGTTTCCGGATGGTTGGTAACAGTCATTCCAAAGGTAATAAATCTACCTGCATCCTGTTTGAATGATTTGAGGATTGGGAATTTCTTGAAGGAAGGATTATGTGTTTCAATGACTTCTTGGACCTGACCTTTATCCACTATCTTAGGGCCGTACTCAGAGATTTCCGATAACTTTGGAAGCATTTTTAGTTTATTTAAAACTCCTGATGGCATTTTCATGCGGGTCATTTCAACTATTCTGTTACCTATTTCTGAAAAATCATCCAAGTTTAGAGCTATTTGCAGCCTCTTAATCGATCCGAATGCATTTCCAAGGAGTGGGATTTCAAAATCCTTTACATTTTCAAATAAAATAGCTGGGCTTTTCTTTGTATACATCATTCGTCTCATAATCTCAGCGACTTCTAATTCGGAGCTTACTTCCGTCTGGATCCTTTTTAATTCGCCTGCAGATTCTAAAGCGTACAAATATTCAGATAGATTGTCAAAAGTCATTAAAAATAATTATATTTAGTCTTATTTAATCGTCATTTACAAATCATCGGTTTCAAAAAATTAAATTTTATAATAAAATAGAAAATCAATTCTAAAAATATTAATGATTAATATCTTAATCTAGTTTGCAGTCATTATTTATTGCCCATGTCGGTAGAATTATCCATCGTCATGGTCATATTACCCATTTGATCCATTGGCATTGAGGAGTTGTCCATGGTCATTGACATGTTGTCTTGTGCGAGAGCTGGTGTTACCATTGCTCCAAACAAAGATGCTGCAGCTACGATACTTAAAACTACGAATACATTGAACTTATTCATGCATCTTTAAGTAGATTTTTCGGGTATATAACATCTTCGTTTAGTATTAGTAAATTTTACCCAAAAAATATTACAATAAAAAAAACTTTTTCGAAAAAAAGTCCAATCATGTTGCTATACTATTATTTATCATGTAATTTCGTCAGGTTGGTCTTGTTATCGTTTACGAATGGAATTATCCTTTCCGTAATAATTTGATGAACATTTGTAATTTCAGGATCGAAAGACAATAGCAAGACATATGACAAAGTACTATTTTCATCAGTAATTGGTATGGTAGCCCTAATCAGGCGTTCGTATTTCGAGCTAGCATATTGTATCTTACCAAGCATGTATTCCCATCTAAGACGTGTATACTGCCTGGTAGCAGCCGTAATGGCATATTGAGCCCTCTCCTCAGGAGTTAAGAGAGGGACTAACCCGATTCTTTCAGCTATGGATTCCAATTTTCCATCTTCATCCGCTATGCCCGCAAAGCGTATACTGGGATCCAAATCCACTACGCGCCTACAAAACAAGTGGAATTCATCTTCATTCCTTGAAATCATGTTCTCTATAACTATATTTTAAGGCCGATATATATCATCTATTACGAAAATGCTATTTTATGATTATCATCGATTCACATGTCTCTCTAGGCAATACCTTTGCGCATGACTCTAAGAATTCTTTAAGGTCATCCTGTGAAAGAGATTGAGACAAATCATTTGCAGTTTTTTTGGAATCCTCCAGAATTCGTTGATTTTCGGTTATCGGTTCAAGAACCAGAGATTTTGTTAAATAGTGTTCATCTCTAAACAAAGTAATAACAATAGAATCGCCAATACTCTTTGTCTTTAAGTAATTCTTTATGTCCATTTGGTTCTTAACATCGACATTATCCATCTTTACTATTATGTCTCCTCCTAACTCTAAAACTGTCCCATTAACTTCGGTAACTACATAGCTACCCCTCAGATTTGCCTTAGAAGCGGAACTATTATCAATTATGCTGGTAATCAAGAAGCCATTGTCACGTGAGATATTCATTAACTTGGCAATTTCAGGGGTTACATCCAAACCTATTACGCCCAAAGATGGATGAGTCAAATCCGTTTCCAAAGCCGGTCGAGCAGTTAATGGGATCGTTACGATCTGTTTCACTAGATCTGGACCTCTTAATACTGTTAGAGTAACGTTATCACCTACTTGCTTGTAATTCTCCAAATACGATAAAATGTCATCCACTTTTCTAACAGACTTATTATCTATTTCGGTAACTATGTCACCACCAAGTTTGATGGGCAATCCGTTTATTAGCATGCTCTTATTGCCTCCCAGTATCCCAGCAAGTTTGGCAGGACTATTATCCGTAACGTTTATCACCAAAAAGCCCACAGCCTCAGGCAATTTCAATAATTTTGATATTTCTGGAGTTATATCAAATCCGTTTACCCCAATGTATGGATGATCGTATTCCCCGTTTTTTATTAAGTGGGGTATAATTTTGGTTAGAAAATTAGAAGGAATGGCAAATCCAATCCCTGAATAAACACCAGTATTAGAGAAAATAGCCGTATTAATTCCAATAACATTAGCATCCATATCAATTAAGGGTCCTCCGGAGTTACCTGGATTTATGGCGGCATCTGTTTGAATGATGTCAGGTATGGAAAATGATGGAATAGGTTTGATTATTTGATGTTTGTCAAATGGATTTTGTGGAGAATCACCGTTATTCCCTGCGGGCATTAATCTTCCTAAACCACTTATAATGCCTTCAGACAGGGATCCCGATAATCCAAAGGGGTTCCCAACAGCTACAACTTTTTGTCCAATTCTAACATTAGAAGAATTACCCAATTCTAATGGGATCAATTTCGAACTGACATTCTTATCTACTTCGGAAAGTTTTACAACAGCAAGGTCAGAGTAAGGATCAGTCCCTATAATATCACCCTCATATGATACCCCATCTAGAAATGTTATGTAGACTTTATTATTCTTTGAACCATCTACTACATGAAAGTTGGTAACAATATGTCCTAATTTATCATATACAAATCCTGAGCCCAATCTTGAGGGCTTGGGCTCTATTGCTTGAGTACTCCCCGGTTCAGTTATTTGAACCACAGATTTTTCGACTTTATCAAAGAGATCAGGGCGAATTGCCGTAATCTCTGGTGGTATAATTGTGACTATCTCCTAGGGTCATTCGATCGGCCTCGAAAGTCAAGTTGGATCCAGATCCGCTTGCCAGTTGGATAGAATGAAAATTGCCAACAGAAAATAGACAAGCGACAACAAAAAATGTTGCTAGAATTACCAAAATCATTTTGATTTTTTTTTTCTTTTTAAGTTGATAATCTTGTAAGGAATTGAACATTATTTTAGTCGTCAGTAGATATAGAACTCTTTGAGTCAATTTAAATTTTACAGTATCATGAACAGTCGTAAATTTATTGGTTAAGGAATTTGTGATAATGTTCGATGGCCATAGATTGTCGATCTGATTGAACCGATCCGGGTCTCATAAGTCTCAATTTCTTAACTGCTTCATGTGGAGTCAACCTATGCTTTTTTATCAAATAGGCCGCCAAAATGGTTCCTGTCCTTCCCTTTCCTGCAGCACAGTGAACCAAAACCGGTTTATTTCCCTCTATTTTTTTTTCGATATAATCCACAACTTCATGAATTTCATCGATAGTTGGAGCATTATAATCATCCGTTTTCAAAAAATAGTTTTCTAGTTCATAGTTTTGAGATCTCACTTTTTGAATCCAGATTTCTGGTAAAGGAATCTCTCTGACAGTAACTAAACTTTTTATATTATTAGAAGCAAGCCATGTGAGTTGATCGTAAGACGATGGCAACCCGCTGCCTGCCAATTTTTGAGGAATCACCCAGCTAAAATTAGTCGGTCGTTCAACTAATTTTCCGTGAACTCTACGGTAGATCTCTCCTATTCTGGTCATATTAGAATCTATGTTATAAATGAAATATTAATTAAATAGTTTTTTGAATTTGCTTAGACTATTTCTTGATCCAACTTATCCAAAAATTTCTTGAAGTTTTCCATAGGTATTACGGCTCCGCATGCCTTGTCGTGCCCACCGCCGCTACCATTTAATTCCGCAGATAGGTTGTTTACTAACATTCCAAGATGAGTATTGCAATCCTTAGATCCTCGGATAGAAAGTATATAGGAATTAATATTTGATTTTAACTTAAATGCTATCCCGACTTTCTTACCGGTAATACCCAACACGAAATTTACTATCATGCTTGAAGATAATTCTAAATTATGTTCAAAGTAAGAAATATTATTCAAGTGCTTAGATTGTTCTTCTACTATAGTAATTGCTTTATTAATCTTCTCACAAAACTCCCTGACCAATTTGAATCCATTTTTAATCTCATGTGGCATTTTCCCCTTGGAGACGGATCTGGAGATAAACTTCAGAAAATCAATGTTTTTTTGAGAAGAAGATATAATATATGATAAAAAACATGATTCCAACATCAAGAACGTTCGGTCGTATTTGCTAACCAATAAGCTTGCCTTTGGATTTGACTCCATATAATCTGTTAACGCTGCGGCTGCAGCGTAGAATGCAAATTTAACACTTAATTTACTTTTAAGTAGATGAAAAATTTGAACAGAAGTGCAATCATTGATATCATGAATTAACTTTACCCCAATCGATTCCAACTCTCTCCTTATCTCTGTCTCAAGATAATGATGATCTATATAGATAACTTCAATATTTCTAAGTATTAGTATCTTTAACTTATCTATAAATAAGTTTTGATTCTTTTTGTTAAGACCGACATCACAAATAAAAACTCTTGAGAACTTTCTATTCTTATGACAAAGAGATATTGTATAGTCTAAGGAATTCAATAAATTTGGATAATCTACCAAAAATATGTTCCTAATTTTCAGGGCGTTTTGTAATAGCGCTGCAGAAACTATCCCATCAACATCTTCCTTATGGGATATACAAATGCTTTTCAATATAACGAGAATTTAGTATAAGATTGATATTTAGATGTTTATATCTTATCTAACAATAATAAAATCTCCCTAGTAGAAACCCTCCTAAATATCATCTAATTTATGATAAAATCAGGTATATGCTGTGAATACACATAAGCAATTCATTAGGAAAACTCCATTTAAAAAAAGATATCAACAACTAAAGAACCTCAAATAATTTATTCAAAAATATGACGCTACTCCTTACGCACAATATGGTCAAAAACAAAATGTTAAGTGTTTTGTTGATAGTGACTAATAAACGTGCTACAGTGTATTAATTCAATTGTCTCCTTGTCGGTTGTAATTTTTTAATTACAGATCAGGTGCGTTGGGCTATTGGTGATGGCAGGCTGAATATCTCGCCCGAAGGCTTGATAATTACACCTCCATTCCATCAACGCCATCTTCTAT
>JARFXS010000217.1 GCA_029194465.1 Candidatus Nitrosocosmicus sp. | reverse complement strand
CTATTGTATAGTGTTCTTGGTAATAGATAGAGATTTGATGAATAACTGAATCTCCAAATTTAATTCATTCTTAGTATTTCCAATCAAGAGGGCTTAGCAATCGAAGTATATCTAATTCTTGTTCAACCGTCTGATTAATTATGTTCGGTCCAGAAGTTCTGATATCTATGTTAATTATTCCCGTATCGGTAATTACTTTCCTTTAGCTATTGTACAAGTTAGTGAGTCACAACCTACACCTATAATCTACGACGAGAAAACATCCATATCTTCAAGGGAAATTTCCTCAAAGTTGGATGAACTAAATACATGAGATGGTTAATTTGCTTTTTTTGGAGATACTTACGAAGATAAGCTAGTATTCGCAGAAACATGTATTAAGTGAGGGGTAAGTGTTGAAATTAGGATCCTTTTTTAAGGACCTGATTCAAGATTCAATCGATTCTTTGCCTCGGTTAATCGTGGGTAAACTTGTTATACAAAATTAGAGATCTGCTTAACTCAAGATTATACCTTATGACTGAAGACCTTTCTCCTTTACCTGAATACAAAGATATGTATACACGAAATAATTTATGACAATTATATACTACATTATCTTACATAGACAAAAAAAACATCTCATATTGACGTTGAATAAAATGGTTGGTGATGAGCTTGGAGTTACTAAACCTATGTTCAGCGAAGATTTTTAGGAAATTAGTCACGTTTATGTAATTGATACTAAAAAAATATTTTAATTAGGCATGAAATTAATTAGAAGCCAAAATGCATTTTGGTAGAATTCACTATATGAAATGACCATTATTTAATCAAGGTAATTACTATACATAATACTCATAGAACGTTTCTTTAAATTCATGCATTGAACACTATTTGGCTTGTCAAACCACACAATTTGTGAATTAAAAATAATTTGAAATTTAGGTATTATTTAAAATCAATACGAAGTGTGTATAAATATGTTAATGATAAGGGTTAGTATGAATGCATACGTTTATTGCATAGAATTCGAGCTAATGCGAATCATTCCTTTCTGATCTCTAAATGTTTTTATAATTTGCCACTAAATGAGTTTCCAAATAATCATGAAGTCAAATCGTGTGGGTTTAGATGATCATAAATGGGATAGAATTCTAAGTCTAGTGGCAGAAACCAAATGTACACCATTTATAGGAGCTGGAGCTGCATCAACATGGATACCCCTTGCTAGTCATTTCTCCAATGAATGGTCGACAAACTACGGGTATCCGCTTGATGATAGTTATGATTTATCACGAGTGGCTCAATACTTGGCTATAAAGAGAGTGAAGATAAGAAATGTATCCTAAAGATGTAATTATTAAGAATTAAATAAAACCACCTGATTTTCATTGGAGGAACATAGAAATTCTCCTTATGCAGTTCTTGCCAAATCTCCCAATTGCCTCTCTATATCACTACAAATTACCATGACTATTTTATGGAAGAGGCATTAAGAAGCAGGAGCATAGAACCAACAACCGAATTTTAAAGGTGGAATAATTTTGCTGAAGGCTGCTGGTAAAATCTTCCGCTTTTGACAAAAAGTATAGCCTCCCCTCGATACTGGTGTATACGTTGCAGGGTGATGGACTTGCCTCAAACGATGGTGCTAACTGAGAGTGATTACATTGACTTTATAGTAAAAATGAATCGAAATTCTGATATCATGCCTAAATTTATTCGTAATGCATTAGCATCGACTTCGATATTGTTCCTTGGTTATAGTATAAATGATATTAATTTCCGCATCATATTTAGAGGTATTTCGGATTTTGTAGGAAGTAGATATCTTTTATCTAATGTTGCGGTAATGCTACTACCTAGCAAATATACTTCATTAAGACAGGAAAAGCTTCAAGAATATTTTAATGACTATGCAAAATATATGTATAAAGTAAATATCTATTGGGGAGATGTGAATGATTTTTCCAGAGAGTTGAGAAAAAGATTTAATTCTTATAAACAGAAGTTAACTTAATAGTACCATCAAATCGGTTGAATACTTTAACATTGGCAAGGGTATAGAAGTAATTTATCCTAGTAATATTCAAACGTATCATTACATTGCGTAGAACATTCCAAGATAGTTTTATTTTCAAAAAGGAACCTTGTTCAAAGCCTTTCTCCGTCTTTAATTTTTCTTATATTTTTCTGCAATTTCCTGTTTGGTGGAAGGAAGGTGATGGTAAGTTATGATTATTTGGAATCTATTTGACAACAAAATAGTTATATTTTTCTGATTACCTTCAATGAGCTTTGACCAACCTCTCAATAAACTTCATTCACAAAATATG
>JARFXS010000216.1 GCA_029194465.1 Candidatus Nitrosocosmicus sp. | reverse complement strand
CTTGAACACCACCTATAATTCCTTGACAAATTGATAAACAAAATGTTAATGTCAAAATAATGAAACAAGATGTCATATTGGCCATGATTAGCTTAATGTAAGATCTATTCTTTTATAGTTGATGCCCTCATTTTCATGGCTTGAATTTTCATTGTTAACCGGTCCGAAAAGTGACCATCAGTATTTATAGAAACCATATTTAAATATGGGAAATAAAGGACCAATCTTTACAAATGTAAAGAGTAATATATCAAAATGGTCCAATGAGTGAAATAAATGCCACTTAATCTAGATGATGTAGATGTTTCCATTCTAAAGTCCCTTATTGAGGATGGTAGAAAATCATTCCGGCAGATTTCAAGAGAGACTGGAATAACTACTCCGACAGTAAAAGCCAGATATGAAAGACTCGTAAATGTTGGATTCATCAAGGGCGTATTACCAGTCTTTGACTTTGAGAAAATAAAATCAGATGAGGAAGGAGAAAAGAATTTCATACAATTAGAAGGCCTTAAGGAAAATGTAAAGAAAAGAAAGAATATCCATATGGACAATCAGAATAGCACTTTAAAAGATCAAATACATCAAATTAAGAAAAAAATTTCTAATGGGCTGGCAATAAATATTATTTGCGATTTCTGTGAAGGACCTGTTTTTGGTAAACCTAAAAGTTCTGAAATTTGCAAATATTGAAAGATTCTTTTTACTGTTTCCTGTAAATCAGGTTATGGTCAAAAATACAATGGTAGAATAGAATCAATAAAAGAAAATATGAGGGTAAATCTGAAATGGATTATTAGTTTTCATCTAATAGTTGCGTTCTCATCAGTAGCCCAAATAGCTTTTGATGGATTTTGCTCTAGTTGTTGTTTACAACCAGCAGAACATAAGTATACTTTGTTGCCATTAATTTCTGATACATGTTTTGCAGTCTTTTCATCTACGTTCATATTACATACTGGGTCTTTTGCCATACAATACAATAAGTAATAATATATTTAACTATGAGACTTTACAAATGTAAAATAGATTGTGACATACTTAATGTTTACAATTGTAAAGCCATTGTCTTATCTATCTCTTTTCCTAAAGAACCTCTAGATATGATTACAACTAAAGAAATATCAACGGCAAAAAATCTTGACTTACGTATGTTTAGGAGGGTTGCAATTTGACATCCGCTTCTCATTCCTCCATACTAGTATCAAACCCAAACAGATGGAAAGCATTAACCGTTTTGTCATTATCTCAGTTCTTGATAATCCTAGATACATCAATCATTGGAGTAGCTCTTCCAACTATTCAAGAACATTTTGGTATAACTCAAACAGAGTTGCAATGGATTTTTAATGCATATGTAATTACCTTTGGTGCGCTATTACTACTTGGTGGTAGATTATCGGATATTGTAGGTCAACGTAAAGTCTTTACTATCGGATTTTTGATTCTTACTGGAGCTTCAGTCCTAGCAGGAATAGCAATGTCAAATGATATGCTCATAACTGCTAGAGTCTTACAGGGATTGGGCGCTGCTTTGATTTCACCTTCAGCTTTATTGTAATGAATTTATTTTCAGCAAACAAGTCTGAAATGAATAAAGCTATGGGTATATGGGGAGCAGCTGCACCCGCTGGTGGAACTGCAGGAGTCTTTTTAGGAGGAATTATTACTGCATGGTTTGATTGGCCTTGGGTATTTTTGATAAATGTTCCTATTGGAATAGCAGTACTAGCATTGATTCCCAAATTAATTCCCAAAGGAGTAAAAAAGAAAGGAAATATAGACTACTTTGGTGCATTAATCATCACCGCATCTCTTGGTCTACTGATTTATTCAATTGTAACATCCAATGAAAATGGATGGGCATCAATACAAACAACTTTACTTTTGTCTACATCGATAGTACTATTTGTTGGCTTTATTGCGATTGAAAAAAGAAGTAAAGACCCACTGATACCATTACAGATTTTCAAGACACCAAATCTTCTATCTTCTAATGTCGTAATGGCTCTATTAGGAGCTTCATGGGTTTCAATGTGGTTTTTCCTTAACCTATATCTGCAACAAATACTCCATTATGGACCATTAGAGAGTGGGTTAGCATTGTTACCAATGACAGGGTTAATAATGATAATGATGACATGGTTGATGCCTAGATTAATAGGTAAACTAGGTGTTAAAGAAAACCTAATTGTCGGCCTTGGACTTTTAACTGTAGGACTAATTCTTTTTAGTTTTACTCCAGCAAACTCAGAGCAAATCAATAACAATAACAATTATATCTTTATTGTCTATGTC
>JARFXS010000215.1 GCA_029194465.1 Candidatus Nitrosocosmicus sp. | reverse complement strand
GGTATTATGTGATGAGTTTCGGGTCTCCGGGTACTGGCAATGGTCAATTTAATAATCCTGCAGATGTAGCCGTGGATTCAAATAATAATATTTTTGTAAGTGATTCTAGTAACAACAGAGTACAAAAATTCGATCAGAATGGAAACTACTTGATGAAATTCGGAACCTTTGGATCAGGCAATGGTCAATTTAAAGCACCTATTGATTTAGCAATAGATCCTGCTAACAATGTCTACGTGTCTGATAGTGACAATAACAGGATTCAAGTTTTTGATAATAATGGTAACTATATCACTCAATTTGGAAATACAGGTGCATTACATGAAAGGATCGAGGATCCAGTCGGAATTGCGTTGGATTCCCAAGGGAATGTATACGTAGCTGATGGGAAAGACACAGACATTCATGTGTTCTCTCCAATACCTTAATTTTCTATAACTTTTCATAATTTTCTTTAGTATTATTCTTGATTATCTAATGTTTGACTAAACTATATTCTACTAAACTAATCTAAACTGTGCTTTCATTTCTCTAACTATTCCTTAAAATTTCTGCCATTTTTTTTGCATAATAAGATATTATGATATTTGCACCTGCTCGCTTGATAGCAGTCAGAGATTCCGTTACAGCAAGATTTTCATCCATCCAATTATTCGATGCAGCTGCTTTTATCATAGAATATTCTCCAGATACACTGTATGCTGCTATAGGATGAAGAGTATTTTGCTTCGCAGCATAAATTAAATCTAAATTGGGTATCGCTGGTTTTATCATTAGTACATCTGCGCCTTCCTTTACATCTGATTTGATTTCTCTACTTGCTTCTCTTGAATTATTATAGCTCATTTGATATGACAATCTATTTCCAAATTCAGGTTTAGAGTGTGCTGCGTCTCTAAATGGTGAAAAAAAAGATGATGCCTGTTTGGCAGAATATCCCATTATTAGTGTATCCTTGAATTCATTATCATCAAGAATATCTCTTATAGATTTTACTTGGCCATCCATCATGGCTGATGGTGCTACTATATCAGCACCGGCGACGGCATGGCTTAAAGCGGTCTTTGACAGTATGTCCAAAGATTTGTCGTTATTTATCTCCTTTCCTTGGAAAATTCCGCAATGACCATGTGATGTATACTGGCATAGGCATACATCCGTAATAATGACTAATTTATCCCCAAAGTTCTTCTTAATGGATTTGATGGTTTTTTGTATAATCCCTTTGTCATTGAATGCATTTTTACCATCCAGATCTTTTTTTCGTGGGATCCCAAAGAGAATTATTCCCTTAATTCCGAGACTTGAAATACTGTCAATTTCTTCTAAAATTTTATCCGGTGAATATCTATATATTCCTGGCATTGATTCTATTTCCAGATTTTTGTTTATTCCTTCTTGAACAAATATGGGCATGACAAAGTCCTTTGGAGATAAACGTATCTCTTGAAAGAGTTCTCTTATAGCAGCAGTTTTTCTTAATCTCCTTAATCGCATTTTTGGAAAAAGTTCATAACTAAAATGATTATTTGAGTTGAAGGTTGTGGTATCTGTAAAATCGCTATCTATTTTTTGGTTCTTGTCCATGTTCCTTAATTTATCCACGTTACGGTTTTTCATAATTAAATAACTTTAAGGCCAAATTTATTAATTCATTTTCATTTTTACTACTTGTAAATTCCTTTCGTAAGTTATTCATAGGTGTAGATAGTATCCCTTCTACTAGTGCATATGAAAACTGTTCCAGTATCTTAATATCATCATCACTAACTCTATTACCAATCAATGATAAGGCCTTTTTAAATTCTTTATTCCTTATAGAATCTGCATTCTTGAATATGGTTATTATGGCTGGCTCCGAGCTCTTTCTTTTTAAAATTTCCTTGATTGCTATTAGTTCATCATCTATTATTTTTTCTGCCGATTGAATTTCTTTCTTCCTTCTTCCAACATTCTTCTCTACGATTTCTGAAATTTGATCGATATTTACCAATTTGATATTATTTAGAGTAGCAATTTTGTCTTCTACAGTTCTAGGA
>JARFXS010000214.1 GCA_029194465.1 Candidatus Nitrosocosmicus sp. | reverse complement strand
TCAAGAAGACATTTAGGTCTGATTAATGTGGATCGGTTACTTTCTGTAGGTGTGCATAGTCAACTATTACCAATCTTTTTCCCTATTTAAGATCTGATACTTTCGGCTCATCCTGGCATTATTTAAAAGGACTTTTAATATTAGTTAGACTATTATCTCCTAATTTGCCAGAATTAGAATTAGAAATACTATTAGTCGATATCACATGGTAATCTTCCCGCATGCTGTTGTAAACCTTTACATTATTGATTTAGTTTTTGTATCTTTTCTATGTAGAAGGTAGCTAGAAATAAGACTCCTTTTAGCTCTAAAACCATTGTAATGCCAGTAGTATTTGTTAACAGTGGTTGATATTACAAACCAAATAATGGTATTTACTATTATGGAAAATAGAAAACCATAATAATATGCAATGAATGTTCCAGTTATGGTACCACCAATGAGATAGGGAATGTGACGTTTTATGGTATTTTTTAACAATGAATTCAAAATTTTCTCTGAATGTAAATGTATAGCATACCTTATAATATTGGTACTACATTTAGAAACCCTATCTTTATCCTTTCTTACTTTGGTTATTTTCTTTTAGTATAAAACTAGACTTGTCCGTTTATCTCCAAGTTTGATATTATACTTCAATCTCTTCTATTCTTCAGATTCCTGCTAGTCTCATAAAAGATTCATACTCTTTTGCACTAATTCTTGCTTTAGAATATAAATGTCATGATATGCTCTCACGTAACTCACAATGAAACAAGTTTCATAACGTCATCTATTTGGCATCTCGTTGATTCTAAGGGGTACATCTTATTCAATTGACTTGGTATTTAGAACCAATTGATATCTCTATATTTCGATTTATAGTAACGAATAGAGCAATCTATCAGCGATATGCATCGTGTCATACTTAATAGATACTAAATGTATATATAGCATATGACGAGTGAAAAAAATTCTAATCGTATAATGATGTCTCTACATTCTCTCCATAAGGCTATTGCAGCAAAGAAAAATGTCAAATAGACAAGTGGATATTTTAGTAAGTAATAAAATTTCTGATGTCTTGATTCAAAAATTCAATAAGGTAATTGATAATAAAACAATGCAATTAACTGGCAACGACGAATTAAAAAAGTACTTGTTAGATAGAAATGATATTTTGGTATCTGTAAAATTAAGTAATGAAGAGGAAATATTTAACAATGAAACAGGCGAATCTGCTATAGATAAGTTTCCTAGTTCTCTGTTTAACAAAAAAGTAAGTTTATTGTATGAAGACTTTGTGGGTTTTATGATGGGGATAACAGATACCGAGATAACTATATTTGGGGATTATGATCAAAGATTTGACGTTCCAATATCAAAAGTCAGGGAAGTTAATAATAATCTAGTTCTTGATATGGAATGGACCGAGTTTAAATCATATAGCACAGATGCTTCTTGCTTCAAGTCATAATAATTGAGGGAAAAAGATTAATGATAAATAGATCAATGCGACAAGAAAGGAAATGAGTGGGCAAATTTACATGCACATTTTCTATCTGGAGTAGAGGAGGTCATACTATGCACATAAGAAGATGGTTAGCATCATATTTAGTTACTAATGAGGCTCGGATGTTAATTGACAAGCTTTTGAACTTGAGAAGATAAAATGACAAACCATCTCTTTTTCAATTATATCACTCTATTGATATAATTTTTATATATCTATATCGTTACTATTAATTAGTAGCGGGTTCGGTGGAAATCATGAGGATATCCACATGGGTCAAGGCATTATTTAGGTTGGATAGGAATTAGTCGATATATAAGGATTCCAAAATGCATATTTTATTATTATACAAAACTTACTACAATAAATCTAATTCTATGAGATTAAGTTCCATATAGTATAAGGTTCCGACATATGTAGTAGTATGTTTGTCCGTAAATACTACACTATTTTAGATCTGAGATCAGAGTATCGAATAAGAATCGAGTCCTAAGATTTCCGCTGTATTTTCAGCACTCTCATTCACTAAATGCTTAATTCATACGAGGGCTGG
>JARFXS010000213.1 GCA_029194465.1 Candidatus Nitrosocosmicus sp. | reverse complement strand
TAGAACCTATTACATATATATCGCGACCTAACTCTACAGATGATTCTTTCACAAGTTTTACCCCCTGAACATTGAAATCTATAGTCTTATCCCCTTGTCCGTATTCATCTAACTTGAGCTTATTGCTGCCAAAGGTATTGGTTTCAATACAATCACTACCTGCTTTGATGTAGTTCTTATGGATTGTCTTTATCCATTCAGGATGAGTAAAATTCAAGCTGTCGTTAAATCCTTCTTTATTATTGAGATAATCGTTCTCTTTGGGTTCGTATTTTTGAATTTCAGTACCCATTGCACCATCAAATAAAAGAACTTTAGTCGCTAAGTCATTAAGAAAGCCATTCAATATTATTATTATTTTATAAGAGACTTTATTTGCTTATAATCCTTTCACATAGATTTAGAGCAATTAAAAAGAGATTTATAGAAATTTACTATTTAAGAATACTGGGTTCATAGTTCAGCATGGATAGAATGACTGCCTGCGGAGCAGCTGGTCGAGGGTTCAAATCCCTCTGGACCCGATAGTTATTATCACCCAATTCACAGCGGGAGGCTTCATCAAAAAGATGTAACCGCGTAAATCAAGTCAAAGACTGAAGAAAAATGCCTTACCCATGCAGTTGCAATAGGAAGACTCAGACCTAAGAGATGCAAAGACGATTGTAAGAGGCGACAGATAAAACTATGTGGCCGATTATCATAAACGCAACTGACTGTGAATCAAACCTCCGACTATTATTGGAAACGAATATGCACGTACTATGCCCTTAGATAATAGAATCATAACTTCAATTATCCTAAGCCGTAAATTCGTAAGTCTAGGCAATGTGGAATTAAATGAAAATTCGATAGAATCTAAAAATTGAAACCCTAAGTTCGGATTAAGAGCCTTTCATATTTCAAATATTCATCCACATTATGTCTACGGTACTAACTATGGTTATTAGACGAGTCAATTTGGTCTTTGCCATTGTTTGTTTTTAATATACAATAATCACTTATATTACTGTCAATAAATGCTAGCATGGATGCAGAACAGCCGTCCCGCCCCATCTGCAAAACTAGGCAAATCGAAGTTCTTTGGGCTCATTTTAGGTCCAGTTTTGTTCTTAATCTTTCTCGTTAGCCCTACCCCAGAAGGCTTACCAGAGCAAGGTAAACTGGTAGCTGGCATAACACTTTGGCTTGTAGTATGGTGGATAACCGAAGCTGTTAGTATTTATGCAACCGCTCTATTACCTCTGGCTCTGTTCCCTTTAACTGGAGTATTATCCCTACGGGTGGTGGGAGCAGAATACATGAGCCCAATAATTATTCTTCTATTGGGGATGTGTTTGGTCGTTCTTGCAGTTGAAAAATCTGGTTTGCAACGAAAGATTGCGTTTGGGATCATCAGCATTTTCGGTTATTCACCCAAAAGAATAATCCTTGGCTTTATGATCTGTACGGCTTTAATTTCCACAGTTATTATGAGTACTACAGTTGCTATTCTGATTATTCCAATGGTTTTTTCCATTTTGTCCTTGCTTTCTGATAATGGGATTAAAGTCAGTACAAAGTTTAAAGTCATGCTTTTACTAGGGGTTGCATTCTCCTCTTCAATTGGAAGTATTACTACACTCATTGCATCTCCTCCTAATCTAATGTATGCAGAAATAGTACATGAGTTATTTGACAAAACAATTACTTTCGGCGCTTGGTCTTCAGTAGCTGCTCCACTGGCAATTACAATGTTAATGATATCCATAATATACTTTACAAGTCAAGTCAGAAAAGAGCAAATCGATGAAATGCTCATCAAAAAGATAATTGTAGCTGAAAAAGAAAAGTTAGGAAAAATCACAGGAGAGCAAAAAGCTTCATTAATAATTTTACTATTCGTTCTAGTATTGATGTTCGCAGCTCCATATTGGGCGGGTGATGATTCATATGTTGAAACTGCAGTAATTGCAATTCTTGGCGGTGTATCACTTTTTGTGATACCAAAAAATAGAACCGAAAAATTTCTAGACTGGTCTGATGTACAAAAAGTCCCACTAGGTGTTTT
>JARFXS010000212.1 GCA_029194465.1 Candidatus Nitrosocosmicus sp. | reverse complement strand
GCGTAATAGCCCTGAACGAGATAACTGGAAGCGTTACTACCTGTTTCGATATTTAACTCAAAACTACCGTCACCGCCACCACTTCTATAATTGCGCCACATTTGGCCATATTCACTTGTGGTATTGACATTCTCTTTTGGAGTAAATATAGATGCATCTGGCAAGGTAATGGTTTGATTGATTTGTATCGTTCCTTCAAATAATATCCCAATACTCTCCCTTGCAGGTTTAACAAATTTAGGGATTGAATGTCTCTCTACCTTTGGTTGACAAATACCTGTCTCTGGATCGTGTTCCTGGCCGGCCGGACATGGATTATTCTTTATCCATTTAAAATGATCTATATACTGTTGTGCAGCTGATTTTGAATCAAACATATGGGCTACATTTTTTTGAGGATTGTTATCATCAACAACCTTAAATTTTGTATTTGGATCAGTCATGCTGACAACCGTCCACAAATCTGGATCATCTTTTGCACCCTTATTCTGCTTTTGCCCTTCCTTGGGTAATTTGATATAATTGGTTAATTCTGCCATATAACTGCATTATCAAGTCCTATGCTTTAAAGTTTACTATACCTAAATATTTTCTAAAAATAAGGTTTCATTTTTGCAGGGTTTTGGATTAAAAACGCATAAAGAAGCTATTGGATATCTCAAAAACCGCCTTGGGATGACTACCCTAGGTGACTGAAGACTGTTGAATCATTGAAACAAAAAGATTAAGCCCAAGTGGACAAAAAGGAGATTTCTTACAAGTATAAGAAGTTGCTCATAAATTTTAAATTAGAAATTAATAAATATATAACCACTAACCATTAATGATGGTTTTTATTCAGTTTAAATGATCAAAAGTTTTAAAATAAATTTGCATAACAAAATCGTGAATGCATCCTAATATACTTATGTAGTTACTATTGGTATGAAATTATCCTATCCTTATGATTACTATAATATAGTACATTTTTGGAGGCCTTATGAAGCACTAATTAATATTTAACCCAAAGTTTTTCTAACTGAGATTTCGTATCCGTAACTTGTATTTCTTTCTCTGAAATTACTTTCCTCAGATCATCTATTGTATTTAAGAGTATAGAGGGCTCATTAACTTTCCCAAATTTTGCTAGTTGGATTTCCGATCGATTTAGTTCAGATATGTAATAGTTAAGTTGAGTTTGCAAGCCAGTTAATTTTGTTTTTAGAATTTTAACATCAAGGCTAGAATCCTCTGATTGAGCGGCTGTGGTATCTTGAATTTTCGTAGATATGTCGATTATCATCCCAGTGATTTCATTTAGTTCACTCTCTTTATTGATCTGTCTTACTGATTCAATATTTGGTGTTTCAGTTAACGTTTCGTGTGCATCATTTAGCTTCACAGATAGATCCTCAGCAAGTTTTGAAATCGTAGGGTTATTGGTTCGATCCGCAATATCTTTCCAATTTTTCATCATATAAGTTAGTTTCTTGGATTGGGTATACAGTGATGCCTGAGCTGCTGCATGTTCGTAAAAAATATCTTCCTTACTTACTTCTGGGGATCTAGAAAAAAGGCAAAGAACTACAAGCTCTATTTTTGTTTCATCCATGATATAATCTGCAATAGTGCGCGTCATCGATTCGGCAGCTAACTGATAAGGAAATCCACCAGTTCCTGTTCCTAAAGCGGGAAATGCAATTCTCCTGATCCCAAGCGCATCAGCTAACTGCATACATCTCATGGTTGCAAATCCGATGTTTTCTTTAGAGGGATTAATGTTGTATGTACGGTCAATAGTTACAGCATGAAAGATATACTTTGCTGCCAGATTACCTGCAGAAGTAACAGCAACATCTCCAATATTCATAGGTAAATGTTTCTTTGTATCTTGTTTAATCGATTCTCCTCCAGCATTTTTTATAGCCAATGATACACCTCCACTCATCGATAGTTTATTATCATCAGAGCTGACTAGTGCGTCTGATGTCAATAGCGTAATATCAGCATACATAACCCTAAATATTGTATTATTAAGCCTATAGTCTGCTGTTCTGTGACCTGGCCTCATTTGGGA
>JARFXS010000211.1 GCA_029194465.1 Candidatus Nitrosocosmicus sp. | reverse complement strand
AAATTCAATTAGATGTGGCTTACACACGCTGCTAATTATTTTTAATGTTACCAGCGTTTGTACTATCATACCTTATAAGGGTCTTTATTATCGTGTAAACATCTTCTTTATTGTTACAAATTCGACCTATTTTGATACAATCCCTTATATCTCTAGATTTCAGTTTATTCCAAACTAGTTTCGCAATCAGAGTCGAGATTTCAAAATCCATATTACACTCACTTGCTAAAATGTGGTTTGCTATCTTCTCAAAAGTAAGATAGTCATATTTCTTAAAATAAAGTACAAAGAAGCGCGACAAGAGCGGGGTTAAGAGTTTTTTTTCATCATTACAAGATGCAAAAACCCATGTCCTCATAATTGATTTTCGAGTTTTTTCATATTTAGTTTCGCTTAATATTCCTGTTTCCATTAAGCTAAGAAGAGCTGCCTGATCCTTTATTGCCATATATTCAATTTCATCGACTATTAGATTTTTTGGTCTGTTATTGAATAAGTAATCTAACATTCCTGCTTTCGTGCTATGACTACCCAACGTAAAATAGGAACGAGAAAGTTTCATACATTCCATCAAAAATAGCGTCTTAGCAGAACCAGGAGGACCCACCAGCAATATATGGACTGGTAACGATGAATTAAATGCATAGTTAAAAATTTTCTTAACATCATCATACCCCACTATGTTTGCAAACAAGGTTTCTGATGATTCTTTAGAATTTTTTTCGATCATCAAGGACTCTAAATTATCTTGATCATCTTCATCCTCATACTTAGTCTTTTTTCGGGCTCCAACCTTCCTATGGTTACTAATTCCATTCTCCTGCACATTCGTAGAATGGTCTTGCATGAATTCTAATAATCAGTAGTCTATAAAAATATACTTGTAAAAATAAGTATTTGGTTTCTGTTTTTATTTTTATAAATTCTGACTCTCAACTACATTCCCTGTCTTTTGGTGGGCCTCAGAGGACCTACTTGAAAAATATTAAGCAGCGTTCAAGGCCTTAGATATACAAAACAATTCATTCGTATTCATTAAAATTCAGCGCGATATTGAGATGGTGGATTAGCATGTCTCCATGCGTTTTTAGCGACGAATATAGAATCCTGTAAATATTGAAAAGTAACCTTGATCCAATTTAGAGATTGAAAAGCCGGGGATCATTTGATGAACCATAACCTTTTGCTCCAACAGCGTTGCAGACATAAATTTTTGGATAGTTAATTCATACAAAATTAACAAATAGTATAACGGTAGCTCAATAGACAATATTTGTCAAAGAAAACTAGACCAATTGTGTTGGTAACGAGACCGATTCCAGAAGCAGGTTTAAACATCTTAGAGCCCCATTGTGACTTAATCATAAATCAAAGTAAGGCTCCTCTTCGGTATTTGGAATTATTAAAAAAAGTGAAGGGTGTGAATGCGATTTTGTGTTTTCTTAACGATAAGATTGATAGACAAATCATGGAAGCTGCTGGTCCATCACTCAAGGTAATAAGCACGTTCAGTACAGGATATGAACATATCGATATATCAGAAGCTAAAAGGAGAGGAATAATGATAGGTTATACTGGAGACATCCTAACTGATACTACTGCTGATTTAGCAATTGGGCTCATGCTATGCCTTGGTAGAAGATTGGTTGTAGCTGACAACTACCTAAGAAAAGGTAAATGGAAATATGGCTGGAATCCAGACCTTATGATTGGAAGTGATTTGCATCATAAAACGCTAGGAGTGATTGGATTAGGAAAGATAGGCAGTGCAATTTGTAGACGAGCAGCAGGATTTGGAATGAAAATATTATTTACGAAAAGGAATTTTGATCAAAATGATCTTAATAAAAATAAATCGTCTGACAAGTTAGAATATTGCAATTTACAAAAACTTGTCTCAGAATCCGATTATATTGTAATTAGTTGTACCCTAAATAAAGATAGTTATCATTTAATAGATTATGATAAGATAAAAATGATGAAAAGGAATACTTTTATAATAAATATTTCAAGGGGCAAAATTATTAATGAACGTGATTTGATTCGTGGTTTAAAAGAGAAGCTGATTGCAGG
>JARFXS010000210.1 GCA_029194465.1 Candidatus Nitrosocosmicus sp. | reverse complement strand
GGATTCTAGTTCGCAGAATAGAAAGATAAAAATGTGAATAGATTATAAAAAAATTATTATGCCAATTACCGATGTAACAAAGAGAAGTATTGCACAAAAGCGCCGATTGTTTTTCAAAATCTGTTTTGATTGCGGAGCAAAAAATCCAATAGGCGGAACTAGATGTAGAAAGTGTCATGGCAGCCAAATGCGATTAAAGAATAGAACACTAGGTGCAAAGAAATAATCTAGTGTTTGGCATATAGTTAACAATTTTCTGATTTTTAAATAAGAAAACTTTAATTATCTTTTTTGATTCCTACACTTTGAGATAACAAATAATATGAAGTACCCAAAGGTTGTTCTTACTGCTGATAGAACATTAATGTCTCCCTATCGAGGAATTTCACTAGCATCGTTTTTTGGATGTGCACCTGCACTGGATCCAAACCGTAGTCATGATTCTATTTGGTATAAAATATTAGGAAATCAAGTAACTCCTAAATTACTTTTTGATTTTATTTGTAATCCTATTGCTAATTCAAACGGATTGGCTGATTTCGCTCCATATGGCTTGAGAAAACTTGAGGCTGCCTTATTGAGGGACGGGTATTCTAGAGAGGATGTAGTTGTTGCTCACCCAGATCATATTGATAAATTTATTGGGCCACAAACTGAATTCGTAGGTACTTATGAAATGGACCCACTGGGAATGGGTCCCGTTACAATGACATTTACTTATGGCAGAAAACAAATGTCATACGCTGAATTTTATAATCGTGATCCATCATCGAATTAATGCTGCCAAACAAAAGAATGGAAGCAAGGCCAAAGTTGTGGTAGGGGCCTCTGGAACGTGGCAGTATAATTATGACCCCGCCAAAATTGAAGAGTATGGATTGTACGCAATAGTTGAAGGAGATTTGGGAGGCATTGGACCTGAACTCGATGGTGTAGGAGGAAGGTTTTTTGATGCTGTGATCAATAACGAGTTAGAAACCGCTAATCCATTTAAGAAATCTGAATTTAAGGTTGAGGTCAAGGAATTTGATAAAAATGGCAGGAAATATCATGGTAGATTTGTTCATTATTCACGAGAACCAAAGGTAGATGAAATTCCTGACATAATCAACCCAAGTATGCATGGTATGGTTGAGGTAATGAGGGGATGTGGTAGAGGATGTAAATTTTGTGATGTTACACTTCGACCCTTGCGTTATTATCCCGTAGAAAAAGTGCAAAATGAAATTCGAGTAAATATGAAATATGGTGGATTAAAAAATGCTTGGATTCATAGCGATGATATTTTTGTGTATGGTCTAAATCCTAGGACAACCAAAAATATGCAGCCCAATAGGGAAGCAATCGAGGAGCTTTTCAAAGGGATTATGGAAACAGGAGTAGAACATACTAATCCTACACACGGGACTTTAGCTGGAGCCATAGCAGACGAAAGACTAATCCCTAATCTTTCCAGAATAATAAAATCTGGGCCTACAAATCATATTGGTGTGCAATGTGGATTCGAAACGGGGAGCATAAGGCTAATTGGTAAATACGCTGATAGAAAGTTAGCCCCATTTAGACCATCTGAATGGCATTGGGTAGTAAAAGAGGGTGTAAAAACATTGAATGAAAATTACTGGGTACCTGCATTCACCCTGATCATGGGATTAGATAACAATGAGACAGCTGATGATAGCTGGGAAACTATCCAGCTAATCCATCAATTAGAGAAAGAACAACCTGATTCCAAATTTACCGTAACACCGTTGACTTTTGTCCCGATTGGTCTACTAGAAAAGTCCGACTTCTTTGACATTGGAAACACAATGGATCCAGCAAAATTGGGAGTAATGTATAAGACATGGCAACACAACTTTAAATACGCAATTCATAAATTCATGCATAAGGTAGGTCAAAATGACCCCATTAAGAAATTCTTTTTTGCATCACTAGCTAGACACTGGGTGGTGTACCTCTAAATGCTATGGAAAGATATGCTCGTAGGAAGAGTCCTGAACACGAGAAGGTAATTGAAAAAATTAAGGCGCAGTATGCATAAAGATATCTAAATAGTGTTTATCATTTCTAGCTCGCTTAAGAATAGTTCGATGTCTGAATAAATCGGACTAGATACCGATTTTTCTAGTTTTTCCTTCATTAACTTATTAGAGAAAACAATGATTTGATATTTTTCCTTGAAATCTGTATTAACAAGAGCCGAGTGTAAAAATCTAATAGCCGTTTCGTTATGTGAAACAACAATAATACTAGTTTTCCCCTTTGCTCTTTTAGATAATTTGTTGATATAACGTTGAAAATCAATATCAAAAAAGGGATCAATTAGATTCTCAACATTCCCTATCACAGTAGGATTTAGTCCCTCTCTCCTAGTCAATATTTCAATCATAATGCAGATCGGTAAAGATTCATCATCTCCAGATACTATTGCAAGTAATGTATTACCAAATTTTCGATCATAACTATTATTTGTATTAATAGTGTTTCTCAATAGTCTAAATGAGTCTGTAAGATTGGTAAGTAAGTGAATTTTTTCGGTTTTGCCTATTTTTCCTCTGTTATACAACTCAAGGATGGTATTCAAAACCGGGAAACTAACATCTGTGAAAATTTTTCTCAAATTGATATTGCGGTTGATCAGACTAAGAACTATGTTGTCCGTGATTTCCTTTTGACCATTGATTAGAGATTCAATGAGTTTTTGCTGAATCTCAAGGAAATTTTCATCTTTTACATCTAAATTAATTATCCCAGGGTCTAAAAACCAAAAGTTTACAGAGCCGATTTTCTTTTTGTTTAGGATTTTTTGGAAATATAAAATATCAAGATATTTAGACATCGTAATACGATTAGTTCCAAGTTTATGTGAAATTTCACTACTAGACATAGGATTATTATTTTGTAAGAGATCTATTACTTTTTTCTGGATATCCGATAAATCGTATTTCTTATACATTGGTCACAATGTTTTAGCTAGAATCATTTAAAAAGAATCTTTTTGTCGTGAGAATACTAATTTCAGAATTGTGATGCCAATTCGAAGATTTTTTCGTACCAATTGTTTGACTTTACCACGCTACTAGCTGCGAGGATCCCTTTTGAGCCCAATTTGATTGCAATTCTTATGTCTTCAGAAGAATTAATTCCGGCCCCGCAAATCAATTTGGACTGACTTGCAACCAATTTTAAGTGTTGAAACGAATCAGAAATTAAAGAAGGTTTTTCTGTAGCAATAGATTTTTTAGTTCCGATCAGTTCTGGGGGCTCTATAG
>JARFXS010000209.1 GCA_029194465.1 Candidatus Nitrosocosmicus sp. | reverse complement strand
CAACAACCCCTATCATTTAATTTCTATATCCACAATTTTTGAGACAGTGATGTCTTTATTCGGTTTTGCGCTAATTGTCAATGTGTAGTTTCCTGGAATCACGTCTTTTGTCGGAGCAATTGTCAATGTCGTGTTTAATTGTGGCGATGGTCCGATTTCATCTGCTGGTTTTTTTCCAGTTGTTATATTGTCTTGACTAAAACTACTAGTAAGGTTAGTTAGTTTTCCATTTTTAGCGATAGAAGATGTTACATCCATGGTTATATTCAGAGGCTTGTTTGTACTATTTGCAGCCTCGTTACCAGTAGTAGAATTTATAATCTTACTAGCGTTTAAAATATTTTCATGAATGTAGATGTTTATAGAGTCGCTCTTGTTATTTTTACTATCTAAGACTAATTTATCCTTAGATACTCCCAAGGTTATAGGTATCTGATCTAATCTGTCCTTTGTAAAAACTCCCAATTTATTTTCAGTCCATTCTGTAAACCATATCGATCCATTATTATCAAATGTAAACCTAAGTGGATTTGAGGAATTAACCCATAATGGATTTTGAGACGGAACATAATATTCCACTAGCGTTTTATTTTCAGGATCATAGGATGCTATAGCATTTCCATAGTGCTCATTAAACCAGACTTTTCCATCTTTATATTCATTATAGTATGGCAAAGTGGTTAAATTACCAGAACTAGAAGGATTGGATGTGGCATACTGTTTTACTGCACCAGTATTGGGATCTAACGAGAAGAAAAGATTTGCAATATGACTGTTCGCCCAAAGCGTACCATTTTCATCTTCTGCTATACTGAAGGGAACACTATGAGTATATGTCACATCATGAATTGTTAGAGACTCTGAAGGTATATCATATTTGATAATCTGTCCTCCCATTGGAAAGATAGCAGTTGAAAACCATAGTGTCTCATTTGTGTTGGTGGAATTGGTAGTATTGGTATTGGTATTGGTGAATCCAAAACCATTGGAAATAGGTCCCATAGTTTGAAAATCGATTTGTTTGGACATATCCAATTCTGAGATGCCTTCTGTGGTGTTTGTTATTACCTTTGAAGGTTCTATAAATCCGAGTCTCTTACCAAAGAATTGTGTAAACCATACATTGCCATCAGAATCAAATGAGATCGATTGTGGATATCCGCCTTCCTCTAGCAATCTATAATTCTCAAACTTTCCCTCCTTGGTAAAGTATTTCCAGATGGAATTGCTAAGTTCATCAGTAAACCACAAATTACCATTCTTATCAAATTTCATTTCCCATATCATGGATCCAATAATTCTTTTCTGTTCTGGCCAGTTTGGTATTTTTATAATTTTGTCAAATTCTAAGGTCTTTGTATTAAACACCAATAAACTTCCTAACTTTCCAGATGCTATCCAGATGTTGTTATCCTTATCTACGGCTATTCCTACAGGCTGGCTACACTGAATAGGGAGGGTATATTCACTAACGTACAGATTAGAGTTTGGAATGTCATTTCCACAAAATCTCTTTTTGTCTTCTTCTGAAGTCGTCGTATTTGATGAATCATGGTTCATTTCTGACATATGTTCTGAATGAGAAGCAGCATTAGTCGTTGCATAAACTACCAGAGGATTGGTGAGAGTTAGTAAACCACTATTCATAGAGAAAATAGACAGTCCAATTATTATTACACTAGAAATAATAGAAATTCCTACAATACTGTATTTGGTTAATAGCATTATGGTTTGAAAGTACATATTATAGAATTAATATCTATTGTTGTACAACTATAGAAGTTCATAGTAATATATTATGAAATATATCCGATATAGCCACATTTCAATGCATATATTATTTCTTTAATTTTTAGTGCGTGATGTATAGCTTTACTCTGATTAATTAGTTCATGACTCCAATATTTGCATTAATTTTAGTCACATGTTCTAATTTTTTTAGATGATGAGAATTGAAATGATCTTTGGGTTATGAACGGAGTCACCATCTTGGAAATCACTTATCTGTGAACTAAATGATTCGGAACCGCATATTACAATTTCACTCAATGATCCCTAGTACAATTCAAAATACTATTAGTAT
>JARFXS010000208.1 GCA_029194465.1 Candidatus Nitrosocosmicus sp. | reverse complement strand
TATGAATGTGGGATATCTTTTTCAAATTTTAAGACAGTTCCTTGATTTCCATCTATTTTCTCGTTACCATATTTAAAGGAAAAGTTTCCTTCCAGGATATAGATTACCAGGGTTTCTCTACTATGCAGATGCAAGGGGACTTCGTTTTCTTTTTCTGTCGAGAAGTGTAATTCAAGCAATGAATATTTTCCACCTGTTTTATCTCCTGATAATACTATTTTAAAATCTATACCATCTAAATCAAACTGTTGAAATGACTTATCATCGTCATTTGAAGAATGTGATAAATTATTGGAATTATTTACATTCATAACCATTATTGGACAATATTACGATATAAATATTTACAAAACCTAAAAGTCAAATATTAAGCGTACTCATTGCATCTCATCTGCGGACCCATGTTGTCAAATATTGAGAAATTTTATTAAGAAATCACACCCTTGCATACGAGAAGGGATCATTGGAGTGAAATATTATTCTCGATCCAATATTTGAATGAATTTGTTAAATTAAGTTAGTAATTCAAGAAGATTCCATAATTCTATATTAAATGCTGGTGTATCAATAAGAAAAATTGGGATACAAAAACAAGAGCTGTTCTTCCTGCCTCTGTTACAACCCATTCTTTAACTATCAAAAGTCACTACCATATTCCAGTGCACCTTCCTACCCAACATAAACAAGGGTTCACAGACTTTTGACATTTGATCTGTTGAGGTAACATCAATTGTGAAAATTGCTATTCTGTCCCCTTCGTAAACAGTAAAATATGCTGATTCGGCATTTGTACTTTAATATGGTCCTCCATATTTTTTAAAAAATTTGGATCCTTTACCATTTCATTACCTTGTGCAGTTGGAATTGAAACTCTAATTAGAAATTTCATTAACAATAACTTTAAACATTATATTTATGAATTTTTTAGAATTCTAAATCATCTGGAGAGCGGCGGAACTACATTCACTACAACTACTTTTGCTATCAGGGAAAAATCATGTCTGGTACCATTAGGGTTGTAACACTATTGTTTCTTTTTCCCCATACTTTGAGAATAAATTTTCATATCTTGTTAAACTCTCCTTAATTACCTCATTTTCTGCATTATACATTTTCGTAAAATTCACTCGCATGACTAATCTATTTTCAGAGTTAAAGAATCTAATACTGTATCTTTTTCGACCGTCTTCACTTGATTCAATGATGAACCTTGCCTCTTTTGTTTCTTGAATATTGATGTGAACATGCCAATCCCCCTTTTCATCTCCTATAGTAGCCCATGGTTCCTTAATTCGAAATGGAGTATTTTTTTCCAGTCTGACCTCTGCTATTGCACCATCACTTCTTATCGATAACATAATGTCATCAAGTAAAATTACATCTTTTATTAATTCCTCGAAAGTTGTATTTACTGGATTATTCATATATGTTGTAAAAAAACCACATTAATAAGAATTGGTAATATTGATCGGAATGTGTTCTATATGCCTGTGATACACGCTAAGAACAAGCCTTACACCGTGTTTCATTATTTATCTATCATAATTGAAATTTGATTTGCGTTATATGAATAATACATTTACTGATCCTTGTTTTTAATTATTTATTATTATGCTATAAATTATCTAATGATAAATTCTAATCCCTTATGATCTTCATGATTTTCGAGAGTTTGAAGTGCAGCTGATTTCGATGCAAGCTCAGCAATTATGTAGCTATTGTCATCACTTCCAATTACGATGATATCGTTTTCTATGGGCTTTAGATTGTCTTTCAACAGTTTCTCTATATCTTTTTCTTCTTTTAGAGCGTTAAACTTAGAACCCGGGATAAGAAATTTCCCATTGTTATACAGGAGTGTCGTAGCTCCTTTTGCTCCTGCTTTAATTGCTGCATCCCTTTGCTCAACGCCTCGCTTAATAGCAAATTTCAAATTTCTTAAAAGAATGGCATGATTGTATTCAG
>JARFXS010000207.1 GCA_029194465.1 Candidatus Nitrosocosmicus sp. | reverse complement strand
CGTGTGGAAAGATTTGCCCGAAGGATGGCTCGAAGTCGCGCGCGAGCTCGCGCACAATCGTTTTCACAAACTAGTGGACGACAAGGAAACGTATTTTGTCCAGACTGAAATTTTTGACAATAAATAGCAAACTAGACTTTCTATCAAGTTGGTGTGATTTGAAAGAAAGAAATGTCTAGGAATACTGTGGAAATTAGGCTCGCACAGAATGATATTTTTCTCAGACCAAATAATGACTGTCACTGCATTCTAAGAGCTAAAAGAAATAATGATGCAAGGCTATCTAGCAACAGTATTAAAAGAATCCTTCAATTTTTATTATGCTTCCTAATAATATGATTTTAGTCAAATCAAAATTACACTTGTTAGGAATGTTGATGTCCTTCAAACGGCGGTCATAACCTCTATGTCCCAATTGACCGCAAAATGGTGTTTATAAAACGGGATTGATATTTGACCATTCTAAATTTGCTTGAGCTTATTGATATGTGATCTATTTATACTTTGCACAACAAATCTATACAATGTCCAAAATAAATATATCGCTATTTGGAATAGTGCTAGCCACTATATTTTCTATGACTCTTGCTTTACAACCGGCCAGTGCCGAACCCATAACTGTGGATATTAATAAAGCAAAAGACCCAGGTCCTGGATTCGGTACGGATAAGATAGGTACTCTAACCGTTGATGCCAATAATAACACTTTGGATGTCTCTGCAAATCTAAATGTTACTGCAAAACAAGATAAGGTGTTTGAAGGTTGGTTAGTTGATGGAGACGGTTCAAATTATAAATTGAGTTTGGGGGTAGTGGATGGAAACAATTTGAAGTTTTCTGAGAATATGGTTAACCCATACACCTACACACAATTTATTATAACTGAAGAACCTACCGGTGATGCAGATCCTAATGCCGCCGGAACGTATGGGGGAGCTGAATTACAGCCTCCTTTCGGACAATAATGTCTCTTTTTCTTTTTGGAACTATCAATTAGCCCCTCTCAGGCAAGGGAATTTATCTATTGTGTTTAATATCTATCCCCGTTAGTATTATTCGTATTATAGTTACTCATGGAGATCACTAATGGTAAATAAATCAACGCCATACTCTGGTTAATGAACAATTTAGTTATATTAATGATTCCTCCAATATCTAATATGACATAATACTAGATATTAATAACCTTTTTTGTATAATAAGAAGATATGAGTTTAATCGGAGGAATAATTGTTTTAATAATAGGAATCATATTGTACGCAATAGCCGGAATGTTACCACCTGTTGCAACCCGCATTGCTAGGATTCTAGGAATCGTTTTAGCTATTATAGGTGTAATCTTGATCGTCCTTGCAGCCGTAGGAGTTGCATTTGGTTTAGCCTTACCTTTGTAAATTTTTGTAATTGAAATCAGACAGAAAACCAAACCTTCATTTGGATCTAATCATATTTAACGATATTTTATTCAAATTTCTAGTTTTTTACACAACCCCCTACTACCACCATCGTTCATGAATTTGGTTCCTAAAGTAGGAGGGGTTTATAGAAGATATTATAGCGGTTCACGTAGATAGAACCTTTGAACTTCTGAAACAATACCTTAGCGTTTCTTTGATCCGAAAACATGAATATATCTTACAATAATATTTATGACTACATAGGATAATGCTGAAGCAATTACAGAGGCGATGGCTGTCGCTTCAACTGCTGAATATTCCCATTTTAGGAACTGTATCATGAGAATGAATCTCGTAATATTATTTACAATATCAAAAACAGAACTAGCGAACAACATCTTGATTAGAATTTGTTTGAATTTTCGGAAGTTTAGTTTCCCAGTCAAACTCTTTGTATATTTTTGCTTGTTATCTATGTGAAAGAGGACTGCAAAAATTGTCTTGTAAGTAAGGTACCCAGTTATGACTGTCAGTGCTGAGTTTAGAACAAAATTGCCTGAATATTCAGCGGAAACTTGTGCAACGATTATACTAACTAGAAAGCCGGAAATCCCTGAAATTAATAAATTCTTATTTAAGGAAAAGGTATTATAATATTTCAAATAAGTACCTTTTAGGAACCTGTTAATTCTATCAACTCTCCATTTCACT
>JARFXS010000206.1 GCA_029194465.1 Candidatus Nitrosocosmicus sp. | reverse complement strand
TTTCAGTATTGCTACATTTTCATAAATGTGCTACATCAAGAAAAATAAATAATTCATATATTCAAGAGATGGAATTTCCAAGTGTTTACAAAAAACTAGAAATTATTCATAATTTTGATAAAGAAAAAGTTATTAGCAGTAAACAATTCAAAGAGTTTTCTGAAAAGTATCCCAAGTTAGAAGAAGAATTGAAAAATGTTTTAACTGATATTCATAGATGGCTTGAGAGTACTGATGAGTGTTTTGATTATTATTGGGCATCATCTGAACCATTTGAAAAATATCTTGGAAAAGGAGACTGGGATGTTGATGCTGATAATAAAGAGTGTTTAACGTGGGAGCAGGCACAACAACAAATGGGAACGACTAAAGACAAATATTCTTTAACGCAGTTTTTCACTGGTACTCTGACAATTGCTGATATCCGAATTATTGCTGACTTTTTGAGCAAAGTGGGATTTCGAATTATTCATGCGTATTATGAATCATGGAGAAAAGGATATGACTTTGCATTCTATAATACATTTGATAATGATTGTGGTTATGATGAATATTATCATATTTGTATTGTGGTTGATCAGTAATGTATTTTGCATATCTTAAATAAAAATGAATACTAATTTATGGGGAGGATTAATTTGGTCGTTGCTCAACGACGTTGCTGTAGTTGGTGATAAATTGCATGGTTTAATTGATGAATCGTCGCGCAACCTATTCATACAATTCTTCATGCTCATGCGTTTTTTGCTGCCATGTATACACTGCAGGACCTCATACACACAGTATACTACTGAAATGCCTCCAACATTTCCTTTAATACCTTGGATTTACGCAATTCACAACAAGGTGAATAAAAAGTTAGACAAGCCAATACCATTTGAAGAAAACATTTTTAGGCGACGTACTATAGTATACACGTCTTTCGGAAGCACAAATAATTTATACGATATATTAGTTATTTTGGCATTTAATCATGATAAGGTTGAAAAAATTAAACCCTATCAGTTATTTATGCGTCACCTTAAGTGGGTATTTCCGTTACTCGTAAAATACAAAAATTACGATCCATATCTTGCGGATTTACTCACATCCTACAAACCGAAATACGTAACATCACGCCTTCCAATGTTAAAATGGTTAACCAAATATAATCCACTCGAATTGACTTACGAACAATTGATAACGACGTACGGAGAGGTCATTGCATATAAAAACAAAGAAGAAATGGAGGCTGTTTGCGGACCACTTAGTATTGGAGAAGATCCACACTTTAAATAAAATAAGACCACTAAATTACAAATGGAAAAGTTGAATGGGGTTACGCATATTTAAGTTTATTATAAAATTTGTACATGAACATCATGTGTGGACACTTCAACAACTTTTGATGAATACGTTCTATCTTCCACTGGACCATATTCGAAAAATAATTTACTTTCTTGAAAAGGTCCAAATTTTTGATCTTCATCGATTGGAATTAGTTTTTCCGAGTTAGTGAGTTCAATTACTGGTTTAACCTTATATATAAATTGGAAAAATACCTTTTCCTTATTAAGAAAATTCTCAATTATGTTTAAAATGTTTTTCACAGACAAATCATCAGTAATTAGCGCATTTTCACCTTTTTCATCATTCCATATTTTTAATGCTGTATTAATGACTGGAGTTTTTTCACATCTATGTAAAGTATTTTTAGTCATCATAGCAACAAGTTCTTCTCCATGTAATAAACACAGAGGTATAAATAAAGGAATTCCCAATAATTTTGATATACTATATCGTGGGTATCTCAAATAGATAAATTCTGGATAGAAATTTTGTCTTTCCCACGATTTTAAGTCAAAAGTTCTTCTATTTCTTCTTGTTAAATGTAAAAAAAGATGTAAAATGACTTTACAACGTTCCTTTTTTTCGTCTTCTGTAATATTTTTTTCTTCTTTTGAAATAGTTACTGGCAACGATGACAAGGACATTTTAAAATAAAAGAAGTATTTTTTTAATTTTTTCTAATTTGCGAACGAACTTGTGTATTTTATTGATTGAATTGTTGATTGAATTGTTGTTTTCTTTTTTTGGGTGGATTTGATATTGTTTGAGATGATCTTGATTGACCAGATTTGCGT
>JARFXS010000205.1 GCA_029194465.1 Candidatus Nitrosocosmicus sp. | reverse complement strand
GTGTGGAAAAGGTGATATCAACAGATGAAAATGGGTCTTATTTGGTAATTGCACCCCAAGTGGCTGAACAAATATTTACTAGTATGGGTATTGATGACACCAAAGTAGTTATAGTATATGGTGAATACCCAGACCCTTCACTTGCAAGAATAGTTTGGACACTCATTTATTTTGGTCACAGCAATGTAAAGATCCTAGACATTGGTTTTGAAAACTGGTTACAAAGTGGATACCCCGTTACAAAAGATTTTGAAACTAAGAATGCAGCGACAAAACCAGACAGAGGATTTGTTGCGCATGTTAGAACAACTGAGAGAGCTGATGCACAATTCATTTATCGAGAGAAAGACAAGCCTGAAACTACTATTATAGAGGCACGCACCCCTCAAGAGCACCTTCATGCGAGAATTCCTGGATCAATCCTACACAATTATGAAGAGGGAATAGGAGACAGGGGAAAAATGATCAAGGATGTTGAAGTGTTAAAACAAGATTTTGAAAAATTAGGTATTACCCGGGACAAACAAATAATATGCTATTGTCACTCTGGAATTCGAGCCGCACATACCTATTTGCAACTAAAACAAGCAGGTTTTGTTAATGTAAGACTGTATGATGGATCTATCATAGATTGGGCCAAACGTAAATATCCTTTAGGATAAAAATTATCATTAGATTCGATACAGGTTCTTGTAATTATTGGGCCTTTTGATATTCATAGAAGTAACCAATCAAATAGCGACTTGAAAAATATCATGACGGATTAATAAGTGATTTTAGAATATATTATTGACTCGAACTCATCATTTTTTTGTCTTCTTGTAGCTTTCAAAGATTTATGTGGATATGTATTTGTTTTCGAGCTAAATCATCAATTGGTCAATGATTGATTTATATGTTCTTAACTATTAGATGTGTCCCTATAGCTTGGTCTCGATAATCGATTTTGCCTTTTCAAATATTTGAATCCACATGGGCCACGTTAAGGTCCCAGTGTTGGTATTTCTCCTGCTTGGATGATACGAAACGATCAAAGTCTTAGTAGAATCTAGTTGGTAAACACTATTGTGTTTAAAGAACAATCCCTTTTTATCACTTAGTTTGCAAAAGGTATCAAACGCCATTTTGCCTAAAGTTATGACGACGACCACACTACTTTTTAACAGATTTAACTCGCTTCTTAAAAATAATGAACAATTAGAAATTTCAGAATTAGTGGGTTTGTTCATTGGAGGCGCGCACTTGACTATAGAGGTAACGTATGCATCAGATATGAGCAGCCCATCATCAATAGATACACTGTTTGGGCTATTAGCAAAACCAGTTTCATACATCGCTTTCATCAACCATTCCCCGGAGCTATCTCCTGTAAACATCCTTCCTGTTCTATTACCTCCATGGGCTGCCGGTGCTAAACCAATTATCAATAATCTCGCTTTAGGATCACCGAAGGACGGTACAGGTCTTGACCAATATTTTTGACCGCTATATCTTTGCGGCCTATTGTCCCTAACCTTACGAATATGTTGTAGGAGACGAGGACACTGGCTGCATGAAGTGATTTGGTCATTAAATTTATCTAACGAAAAATATTATTCACCCGCCTTTCCCTTTTTTCTTTTTAGTAAGATTTAATATTAAATAAAGTTCTTTATTTTTGATCTGAGTATAGATTCTATTTCTAATGTATCTACAATCATGATGCCACCGTATCTTATTAATACCGGAACAATAAAATCAACCGACATTAACGCAGATTATTTACTGACAAATTTGGTAATAAGATGAAAATTTCATAGAGGATTCTGCAATTTGGATCCGAATTTCAAATCGGATTTTTTGTATTTCCAATTGTAAGTGAATTTAAGAATCAAAGCATAAAACAGAAGTATTAAATATCAAAATTTATTATACCTAGTATGCACCCACTAATTGAATTCCAATACTGGACAGTTACTGAATTTGTAAGACAGTTGATCGAAGGCAATGTAATTTCGACCATTGGAGATAAGGAAGTAGATGATTTAGATAAGAAAGTACTTCAATGGATAGAACGAAGCTATGAAAAAGACTTTAATGTACACGAGGATGAAAAGTTACAAGATCTTACTAAAGAAATATTC
>JARFXS010000204.1 GCA_029194465.1 Candidatus Nitrosocosmicus sp. | reverse complement strand
CTTGAATTATCTTAAATATTATTATGGATATAATTCTACATGATAAATTTTTTCAATCCGACGGATTACCTTCCGTGTAAGAATTGTTCACACTCAAAAAAGCTTCACATCAAGAACTCTGAACTTCCAAGATGCACAGTAACGGGGTGTCAATGTAGTACGTATAAAGGCTATGTTTAAACTGAATGACATTAATAGGTTCATGAATTTCCTTACCATGTAGATTAAGCAAAAATATAGTTACTCTTCTATTCAACCCAATATAGTGATTTAAACTTTATTCTGATTTAAGGTAAAACAGAATCCATTTGATCATGACATGATAATTATTCCAAAAAGATGTATAAATATACTTGAATTACTTAAATCATGTTCACCAGTAATAATTAGATGAATTTTGATGCTGCATTTGTAAAGGAAGATGGAGTTGAAATTGGCATTTTTGCTACAACTATGGATGTACTAAATGATAAAATTCAAGCAGATAATTTGATCTCACATTGCGAAGAACGAATACTTATTGGATACCCTGTAGTCTTAATGGCGCAAGATAGCCAAGGCAAACCACATTATTACGGAAAACAAGATCTAACTAGATTTTTGGAGTCTACCAATTTCAGTAAAATTCATTTTAGAAGGTACACCATACCTTAGTAAGTGGATTATATCGCAGATATGATATAACAAATAGTCTAATGAAACTAGTATGGTTCTATAACCTCTAGTAGCATAGTGAATTATTTGAGCTGATTATACAAACTAGGACGTAATATCGATAGATTAAATAGCGTTTTTAGTAACATTCTGGGCGGGTAGATATAAGGTTCAAAGTTGAATAGAATAGAATGATGGCGTTTAAAGCAACACAACAAAACAGAATTTTAATCAGACTTTAAATGAAAGTGTATGATAGAAGTGATACGGTTAAGTATCTTTACTTCGCGATCATATTATAATATATAATATAATAAACAAAAAACCACTGACTGTTTTTTCCGTTTATCTATTCTTATTTATCTTAATTCTTATTTACCTCATAGTGGAGTAATACGAGACCACAGTTAAACACTTTTGATTCTATCAATTTAAGTTTTTGAATCTCTCTCAAGTCTTTGAAGATAGTCTTTCCGTTTCCCATTATAAGAGGATTCACAAATAAATAAAATTCATCTACTAGTTTTTCTCTAATCAATGAGGAATCAAAGGACACCCCACCGTAAACTATGATATCTCTGCCATCTCGATTCTTTAACTTGGTAATTTCATCTGCTAAATTTCTTGTTGCAATATCCGTATTAGGCCATTGGGATTTGTTTATTGTTTTGGTGAACACGACTTTCGGAATTTCGACCATCTTTTTACCTATTGCATTCATAGGGTCCTCAGGTTTGTTCATTACTTCTGTCCAATACGGGATGAATCCATCAACCATTTTTCGTCCCATAATAATGGTATCAACTGATTCCGTAATTTCATTTATATATTTTATATAATCATCATCCCAAACTAACCAATCCATTTCATTATTGGGTCCTGCGATGCAACCGTCAACTGAAATTTGCACCTGCATTCTTAATTTTCTCATTGGCTTATTGTTCTCGTTCATTCATTTTCTCTCCTGCAATTCATCTACGGATTCTGCTGCCTAGTTTTGATTAATTTCATAGACTCAAAAAGACTTTCCTGAAAATTAGGATTTGTCATTAGTAATAGGACATGAAGGGTACTAATAAGTATAGAAGGGATCTAAAGTATGTTGTAAATTTATTTTATTCCTCAATTTTCTTAATATAACTTTCTTACCTTGTTAGATAATTCTAATCCACTCATGGCCGGCATTCTCAAATCTGTAATTACAAGTGAAAATTTATCCTTGTTATCCTTGAAATATTCTAATGCTAACAAAGGATTTGTAGAAGAATAGACATCCATTCCCATTCTTCTAATAGCCTCCTTAAATAGAATGGCTAGCTCTTGCTCATTATCTACCAAATGGATAGAAAACGGCATTGCCGTTGTAATTGTATATGCTAGTTAAATATTTAGTGATGTTTCCTTAAAAAATGCATTCGTGTATCA
>JARFXS010000203.1 GCA_029194465.1 Candidatus Nitrosocosmicus sp. | reverse complement strand
TCCTCTGGAATGGGTATTCTGACTTTGATGACGAGATTTATTTAACAAGTATTGACTATCCTTACATCGATAACGGTAAATACGGAATAAAAAATAATGAGAAGGAAAATAATAAAGTAAATACTAGTCTCAACTACAACCTCGATAATTATTCTCCATTGGAAAATATAGATAACAGATCCTCGGATAAGCATCTTTTTTCAAATAATTTCGATAATGTCAGTATTGCACTTGTTGATCCAACATTTACAAATACCGCTTATGATAATTCATTTTATATATTATACAATCTCTATAACAATGATTCGTTCCATCAGAACACCACAAAATATGTTAACCTATTGACAAGCAAAATTGATACGGAATCACTGCCCGGTTTTAGGACACTTTATCTTCATGACCATATCGCTAGGTTAATGCCTAACGCAAATGTTACAATTATATCCGATATTGATGTACACAAAGGATATATTTTTGATGACAATACAAATACAAACAACAAATACGATGTAATAATTTTAGAACATCAAGAATATGTAACCCAGGAAGAGTATGATTACCTAAGAAAATTCGTAGTAAATGGAGGTATTTTAATTCTTCCATATAGTAATATGTTCTATGCAGAGATAAAGTATAATTCTGATGATAACACTATAACTTTGGTTAAGGGCCATAATTGGGAATTTGATGGAAAAACGGTAAAAAACAGTGTTGCTGAGAGATGGCTAAATGAAACATCAGAGTGGGTAGGTAGCAATTATGCTCAGGTCCCTGGGATCATATTTGGAAATAATCCATTTGGCTATTTAAAACACGAGGAACAATTTATCACTAATCCCAATGTCACAATCTTACTTGACTACAATGTAACTATACCGACTATCTATCAAGATAAATTCCCTGACTATAGAATTGCAACATATGAGTACAACTATGAGAAAGGTAAGGTCATAGATTTTGGGATTTATCTTTCCGAGGACGTATTAGGAAATGAAAGATTTATCAGGTTTTTCGATAGTATTTTGTTTAAGTATATTCATTAAACAAATACCTATCATAAAGAAGTTATTTGATTGAGGCAATCTAGACTCTTAATTGTTAAATTTTTGGTGCTAAATAAAATACCCAGAATTAAGTCGAGATTTGAATCTGTCTTTTAAACACTTCAAAGAAAAGACATCAAAATTGTAAATACTTAGGTAATTCAAGTCTCGGGATCTTGTGTTTATGATTCAAGATTGAATACAATCCATATCTTCAACTATGATCCTATCGACAAAGAAATATTCAACCATTTTTAGATACTTTAATAGAAATCAACTATAGATCAATCCCAGCAGAGCTTGATCGTAAATCCAAATTTTTCGAACGATATACTTTTGAACACGCTTACCCAATATTAAACTGAGTGTTTTTCATGGACCTTCTAATTCAGGTCCGACCTTGATAACTTAATGAATGCAAATTTAAGTGCGGTTTGGATCGCGGACTAAAAAGGTCTAAACAAATACAATGATAAATTTGGGTCTTAAAGCTTCGGTAAATACCTAAATAAATGATTGATATATTCTATTTTTCAGTCTCTGTAATTTTATTCATAAGTATATTAAAGTGGAGCTCCGTTAATTTGCCCTTTGAAAACGCATCCCTAATCTCTCTTACAAGTTTTAACCTTAATGAAGGATCCACACCTTTATCATCGTCCATGGAATCAACTTTTTTCATGAAAATTTCCTGATATAGAACGGATAATTCATCCTTTAAATTCGAATAACGAATTTGGCTTATATTGCCCTTCGAAAATGAATCAGTGATTTCATTTTTTAGTTTATCCAGTGATTCCAAATCATGTTCATCCCGCTTACCTTCGTCATATATAGATTTAATCCTATTGTGGTGAAGATTTGATTTTTTTACTTCTCCTTTTGTTTTAGCCCATAATATGATACTTGGAATAGATGCGCCAATAATGGTTGAAACAACTAAACCGTATAGAGGAATCCAGTACTCGGTAGGAAGGGGGGCAGGCAATGCTTTGAAACTTGCAGTAAATGTACCATATTGAGTAATACAAAAGGATGTCGCAGCAGTATCATTGTAAATATGCAAAGTTTTTTGTATTGGTTCTATGATTGGATCAAAAAAACTATGG
>JARFXS010000202.1 GCA_029194465.1 Candidatus Nitrosocosmicus sp. | reverse complement strand
TTTTCATATACATCTATTACGTTAGCTGGAACATTCCCATCATCTGGGGATCCCACAGCTTTATTGAAATTTCTTACGAAACTTGCCATTAAAGCAAAAAGCTAGAACAAGAAAATAGAGAACTAATTAATAAACTACTTAGTTATTCTATATCATTAGCTATTGACCTACTTTGATAATTATATTATGACTAATGATAATAATAATGATGATTTCATACCTTCACCGAAGGGAACTAAACCATTTCCCTTTGTCAAAAAGATAAGACCGATTGCCAATAGACATCCTACTCTTATTGTGTCTATACCTTATGAAATATGCCACTTGCTAGAATTGAATAAGGGAGATCAATTCAATGTATATTGTGAGATTGAAAACGGTAGAATAGTCATGGATAAAATACCACGAAATTAAGCACGATTTGTTACCAATTCTCTAATAACTCAAAAGTAAGGTTATTCGGGAATTAACCGAATTCGTGCTCATATAATTAACCTTACCTTTTGGTCTGTATAATATATTCTAACCCATCCCGATTGTCTTATTAATAGTAAGCAGACGATACTTAGGATTCAATGTTTTATGAGGCAATTCCTGGATAAATATCTAAAGAATACGCATAAAATGAGATTAGATAATGATAGTGTTTAGCATGCACAAAGTGCTCTATATTAAGAATTAAATTGGCAAGTCAATTTTCTACTATGTAAAAAATTATCTCTTTGGGCGTCTGATCATACTCTAAAACCATCTCAATTTCAATTAAATGTACTTACCAATATTTGAGCAATATATGATTAACATTGTAACTAATACATAAAATGGGTTGAGAAAATCAAATTATTTTACTCGATCCCCTATATGCGTTATGCTATTTCTAAGATATGGATGATTTTGAAAGTGTAGGAAATAGTCAAGTGAATATGAGATGATTATTTTTGTAAAAAGTGAATATTGCTCGTATACTTGATTTTTATCACTATCACTATTGCTACTGCTACCTAATTCAAATCCAAATTTCCCAAGGCTGAAATATTCAAAACTAACTTCCTAAAATATTATGATCTCATTTATTTCTTATAATTCACTTGCGGTTCAGTTCACACCCCAGTTTAAATAGTAAAGATTGATTAAGATATTCCACCAATGTCATTTGAACCAGACGACGATCCTCTAGGGAGTAGCTCTACAGAACACTATTCTAAAGTCGGATCACTTTTAGACTGGGCTATTGTATTGGGAGCTTCTTCTTCGATTTTCTTTGGTTTTTTCTTAGATATTACATTAAATTCTCCGTCTTACTTTCAATTATTTGACAACTTAGTTCTCCTAGCGGCACTTTATGCAGTAACAACAGCGACTGCTATGTTCATAATGCCTGTGGTTCATCATATGCTACACTATCACAAGTTTGATGTGGAGATTTATCATTTAGCAACCAAGAAATATACTCTGATAGGTATCATCTGCGTAATGCTAGCCATGTACCTAGGTCTGGGTTTATCATTAAATTCCAAATTACCGACTGAGATCGCATATGGCCTGGCATTATTGCCTTTTATCTTTATCTTGTTTTTGTGCATGAAGACTAAGGCATTAAAATGAGTTTGCACTTCACAGAAATTGGACTGTTCGAACATGTTACTAAATTTTCGGAAAATAATTTCGGGGTTTGATTTGTCACCTTATCCGTTGTTTTGAATGGTCATGGATCGATTAAATAATGTTTTTTGATTGCAAAAACAAATATTCGAAAATTTTATGCATAGCAATTTGGATAACCTGCTATGCAGTTATTGGCTATATTCTACCCCTATAGATGAGAGAGGGCATAATAAGACATGAAATTGATTGCTAAATGGTAGAGTTTATATAGTTACTAGATTGAAAGCAAAATGTTATCACATGTCTTCTCTTCCAGACGATGATCCCATAAAGCGATCTTCTTCTGAGAGATATGATAGGGTTGGCGCTTCTCTACGATGGTCCCAAATCTTAGCAGCTGCATCCTCGATTTTCTTTGGTTTTGTGCTAAAGATAGCAGTAAATCCTCCGTCTTACTTTCAATTATTTGACAACTTAGTTCTCCTAGCGGCACTTTATGCAGTAACAACAGCGACTGCTATGTTCATAATGCCTGTGGTTCATCATATGCTACACTATCACAAGTTTGATGT
>JARFXS010000201.1 GCA_029194465.1 Candidatus Nitrosocosmicus sp. | reverse complement strand
ATAATGTACAATGGATGGTAAAAACTTCCTTAACTAATATATGCATAAATTGAACATAATATAATGAGATTGAAATGTCCTAATTGTTTTTCAGAAATGATTTTGACTTTTAGGTATAATTTTGAACTAGAAGAGTGTTCACAGTGCAAAGGAATTTGGATTGGCCAATCTAAGATAAAACAATTATAAAATTTTGAAAATTATGAGAGGAACCTTAATGAGTGTTATGGATCAAGATATTGGTCCCCGGATAACTTAAACAACAAAGAATGCATTGATTTGGATTATTATTACTATAAAAGAGAATTTAGTGAAAACGGTTCAATAAAAGATTTATTTGGATTCGAATTTGTATAGTCAGAAAAAATCCTTATAAACAGATCAGATCTAGTATGGATGTTCTAAAATCTAAAAAATAGGATAAGTTCTATCAAGTTATTTCTGAAATGCAAGATATAAACCCGAACTTTGAATGTTATCTGATATCTCTTAACATCAAATACCATGATTAGCAAAATGAACATAGGTAAATGGGTATAAAATACTGTAATAAACTGAAAAGAGGGAATATAAATGATTGCTCATCTGCATCAGCATCAAGTAAGATGTAAACGGCTAGTTGAATTTGTAGACTACAATGTTTTAATATAACAACATTCATTATTCTCATCTTGAAGGTTGGTATCTCACTACCACAAGCAGGTAAACAAGCAACAAAAGAAAATGTACTGCTAATGGCACAAGCTGCAGAAAGTGAAGGTTTTGATTCAGTGTGGACATTTGAAAGACTCCTTTGGCCGATAAACCCTCAAACTCCCTATCCTGCAACTCCAGATGGAAGTCTTCCTCAAGAATACCAGATAATGCTTGATCCTTTAGAAACACTCTCATTTTTAGCTGCACGGACCAATAAAATTTCCTTAGGAACATCTGTTTTAGACATGTTATTTCATAATCCAGTAATTTTAGCTAGGAGACTTGCTTCACTAGATGTCTTTTCGGAGGGTAGAGTTATTTCTGGGTTCGGCCTCGGTTGGTCCAAAGACGAATTTCAGGCTTCTAATATTCCATTTAATGACAAGGGAAAAAGAGCCGATGAATGTGTCAAGTTGCTAAAAAGGATATGGATGGATGAAAATGTGGAATTTAAAGGACTATATTTTAATATACCTAAATCAAAGATTGGGCCGAAACCGGTACAAAAACCCCATATTCCTATATATCTTGGGGGCTTTAGTCCGAATGCATTGAGAAGAATAATTGAAAATGATTTAAATGGTTGGCTTGGGATTGTTGGAGGTATAGCGCCAATTGGTTATGTTCAAAGTATTGTAAATAACTTTAGAAACGAAATAACTAAGGCTAGGAAAGATTCCACTAATTTTAAAATTAGTCTCCTAGCATATCCATATCTTAAAGACAGTACTTTTAATTCGGAAGATAGTAATGCTGATAGACCTACTTTGACAGGTACGATTGACGAAATTGGTGAGGATATTGGAAAAATAAAAGACTTGATGTCGATAATATAATGTTTGCATACAACTTTTCGCCCGTTGGTAAAGACATAGATAAAATGATTGATCCACAAAGCATTTTCAAATTTGGTTAGGTAGCTAAAGAACTAAATAAAAGATAAAAGTCATTCATTCTTCCAAAATATACTCTGTGGTTTTAATATTAAACAATTGCCAATTCTCATTTTCTTGTATTGAGCATATTTTTGAGTTAAAGCAATTCATGTCCATTTGGCAGTAGGGACACTCATTAAGTATTACGATCAAATTCAAGATTGCACTAATTTTTCATCTCCTTCACCAATTAAATACGCTTTACCTGAATCATTACAAAAGTAATTTGCTCCAATCTTCATCATATTCGTCTATAAGTAATGTAGCATTAGGACAATGTTGAATATTCCTAACTCTTTTCAGTTTTTCAACTGTTTCTTTTTTTCTTTTATTATCTAATGGTATAAAATAATGGTGACCATCAAATGCAAAAACCACGGGTACTATATGAGGTATTTGTTTCTCATAATCAATCGTAGAAAGTCTAGCAACTCTTGCTCTGTTTATTATTTCTTGAATAAAAAAATTGTTTGATTGCATAAGCTACTTTTAATACCTCATATTATTTACTGTATTTCTATTTACATACTGATTCCTACAAAAGAAAGTCGGATGATAATTTGTCGTATATGAAAAACAATTAGAATAGTTTAAAGGATTTTGCGTAATATTTAGAGTCATTACTATACGAAAGCGCAAAGTAAATAGCGTTCAATAAGTAACAAAATTTGATTTCTGTCTTCATTTTTCTCGTTATTCTATATTCTTGTGTTATTAGTCAATATTACTATCGTTATATTTAACCTGGTGATACTAAACCATTACCTTTAATGTTGAAATGATAAAGGGGTTTTCATAACTTAGTAGTACTGTTACTGTAAATTAGAGATAGATTTGATTCCAACTCCATCCAATTTTTGTATAATCTGAGGATCTCTATTAAGACCCTAGTCAAACCTGTCTTCTTTAGGTGAATTTTATATC
>JARFXS010000002.1 GCA_029194465.1 Candidatus Nitrosocosmicus sp. | reverse complement strand
ACAAAATAGTGTAGTGTAGTGTAGTGTGAACCAAAAGCACAAAAATATGAACTACATTTCTATTTCATGCGTAAAGAATAGCTTTATGATTTGTCAAGTAATTTTGATTATGTTGAGTTGTATGATTTTTTCTTCTAAATGATGTTATGATTGGACTTTCTTTCAGTTTATGGTAGTCGAAGGGTGAATTCGAGCTAACTTGCTATTTGAAATCAAAGCTCGGGTTCTTTTTTCATCTAAAGCTTCTTCGATAAATGCATTTACAGTCTCAATTGAATATAGTCTCAATATTTCAACTAATTTGGAATTTCTGTTCAATTTATAAATTTTAATTTTGCCTTTATATTTATTTTCTGTTACAATCTTATTTTGAACTAATTGGGGGATGATTCTTTGGACTGTTCTTAAAGGTATTTCACTAGATTTGCTTATTTCTGCTGTAGTAAAATTAAACTGCTGATTTATTATAAGAAAATCAATCACTCTGGCTATATTATTTCGAAAAATTCTTTCTAGCGGTCGATTCTTTATTGGAGTTAATTCTGTATTTTCATCCATGTCAACTACTATTTCTGACAGTATAAATTGTTTGTGCCAAAACTGGCGCTAAAGATCAAATCTCAACATTATTGCTTTCTTCTTGAACCCTATTTTCTCATAAAATTTAGATACTTTTTCATCACAATCAAGAATTATTTTATAACATCCACGTTCTCGTGATATGGTAATTAGCTTATTTATAATTTCTTTTCCAATACCTCTACCCTCGTACCCTTTTCTAGTTACTACATCTTCTATATGGCCAACCTTACCTCCATTATGAATGAATTTTTGTTCTATGAATAATGTGGCTGTACCGATGACCTCTCGACTCTTTGTATCCTCTGATATAATTATTATGTAATCCTTATTTGTTATGATTTCTTTTATGATTTCTTTTTTTAACACTTCATTAGTTCTTATACCGCCTACCGTGGATAAGTTTGAGAGTGTTTCAAAAAACCCATTATCAAAATCATTCTCTTCAATTTCTCTTATTATGAATGACATGCGTTTTAAATTATTTTGACATATTGTTAAATTAATCTTTATTCAAGTATTTACCCTAAAACTCGAAAATTCGGTTTATGGGTATTAAAAATATATACATTCTCTTCTTCTTGGATCGAACATTACGATTAATATCTATATTCAGTTGAAACTGTCTTTATCGTTATGGTTTTTAGGCCTATTTAGTAATTCTTCCAAAGTCTCCTTTTCCCATATCCCATCTTGAGAATGCCTTAGTTTTGAAACAAAAATTCTTTGGGAAATATATCGTCTTGTTAATTACCCATTACTATAACTAACCTTGTTTTTTCATTAAAGAACTTTATACTGATAAAATTAAACTATAGAATGTCTTAAGCTTATTATATTATAAAAAGAAATTACGAATTCTTTAGAAATGCTAATTAATATATTTCCTTTAATCAATTATTAGTGTAAAAATAATATCCATGACGTCCGAAGTTGAAATTAACAATCCTTACAAGAATAAGATGGCTAGAATAATGGTAGTGGATGATGAAAAAGATATTCTTAGAGTTATTAAGAGAGATTTGGAAATAACAAATGAATTTCAGGTGGAAGTATTTTCGAGTGGCCATGATGCGTTGAGCTCTTTTAAAAATCACGAATTAGGCTACTACGACGTAATCATCACTGATATTCGAATGCCTAGGATGAATGGTTTTGAGTTGTATAGAAATATCAAGGAAATGCGACCTGACACCAAGATTGCCTTCATTACTGCGTTTGAAATAAACAGAGATGAATTTACAAAAGTTCTTCCTTCAATTGATGTTAAAGATTTTATTATTAAACCGATCGATATGAATGATTTAATTTTTAAGATTAAATCTATGTTAGCAATTTAGATGGAACTTTCATATCAAAAATGTTAAACAGCTTGTAAATGATAAGCATAGTATCATCTAGAAATAATATTTTCTTGCTGATTCTTGTAATTGGCGTAGGTATTTCTTTGTCTATATTATCTTATCATTATTCTGGCCTAACCGCCGATCAAATTGGTGAGATTGCTTCTAGTGACATAAGGTCAAATGCCATAATTGAAACAGACGGTCTTTCTAAAACTCTTTTGCATATCATAGATCCAGTATCCACTAACCTCGAGATCTTGTCTAAAATTGTAAATTACAGCAATATAGATGGAACTAAACTAATTATGGATGAAGTTCAGAACTCGACAAAGTCGTTGACTGAGGGATATTATTGGATAAATGAAGATGGTCGAATTGTCTCAATAAGCAATGTTAACTCTAGTATAATTGATTCATATAGTAATATTGATTTAAGTAATCGAGAATATTTTGTTATTCCTAAAGAGACTCATGCCAGTTATTATAGTAGTGCAATAGAATCTATAGACAAAATTCCCCGACTTTATATTTCATTTCCTGTTATGGAACAATCCGACGGTGAACCTGTGTTTAAAGGGGTTATCGTTGCATCCATCAAAATTCATGAGTTAGGTCGTTTTTTACAAAGCGAATTAGCTCCTCAAGTAGCAGGTAATGTTGGGTTGATGGATAAGAATGGTATTATTATCTATGGTAGTAATCCTTCGCTCATTGGAAAATATTATCTTGGAGAAGAATTTCAATCCCTAGTACCTGAGGAAATTAGAGGACCTTATAATTCTCTATTGGCTAGATCTCTTCAAGGATCTGCTGGAGCTGAAGATCTAATATTGGATGGGGGAAACAAGACTACTATTACATATCAACCCGTCTATATAGGTGGAAAGTATTTGTGGACTTTGTTTGTGAGCTCTCCTCATCAATTAGCAGCCGAGGTGGGATTTTTGATAAATAATCAGAAAAATTTTAGTACTTTAATGATCCTAATAATTGGAGCAGTAGCCTTGGGCATTGCGTTTTTGATCCTTTCCTGGAATAAACGACTAGAGTCCGCAGTAAATTCGAGAACTATAGAATTAAAAGATGCAAATAATTCATTGATAAAATATAATAAGTTACTCGAATCGGCTAATGAAAAACTAAGCATTCATGATAAGATGCAAAAAGAATTCATAAATATTGCTGCTCATGAATTGAGAACTCCCATAATGCCTATACTTGGAGATGCGATATTTCTTGAAAAACAATTCGAAGATGGAAAAGAAGAAGTCAAAGTTGACAAAGAACAAGTGAGTTCTATCATTAGAAACGCCAAACGCTTGAAGAGATTAGCATCAGATATTTTGGATATAACTAAGATCGAAAGTCAGTCCCTGAAGCTTAACAAAGAACGCTTTAATATCCGGGACATCATTTTGTCGTCGATCAGTGACATAAAAACCCAGTTATTAAGCAGTAATCCAGAGCAACTAGAAAATTTGGATATAATGTATGAACCCCAAGACATCTTTGTATTTGCAGACAAAAATAGAATCACACAGGTTATTTTTAACCTTCTAGGCAATTCTGTAAAGTTTACTGAAAAAGGATCGATTAACATCGATGTAAAAATTGAGAGAGATGCGGTAAAAAATATTGAAAATGTGATCGTTAGTATTTCGGATACTGGACAAGGTATCGATCCTGATATACTTCCAAGATTGTTTACTAAATTTACTTCAAAGTCTTTTGAAGGTACTGGTCTTGGTTTGTTTATATCAAAGAGTATTATTAATTCTCATAATGGCAAGATCTGGGCAACCAATGATCCCAATGGCGGTGCTACCTTTTATTTTAAAATACCTCAACAGTGAATTAAATGGGTGTAAATCAATGATGCTTTTGCAGATTTTATAAAATCCAAGTTGATCTCGGCCATGAAAGTATGATACTAGATTGGGAGAAAAACTAGCTCGAAAAGCAAGATGAAACAAAATTCAGATGCCGGGTCTAATGTCTCTGAATATTTTTTAGTATTATTCTGGATTATTTTCTCTTTCGCGGTTTGTTTTTTTGGCTAGTCTTTTATTCCATAACTTACTTGCGATGAATAGTAAAACTATGGTTATTATCAGTGATATTTCAAGAATTATTAAACTAGTAATGGTAAGAGTCTCAAATATTTGAATCAATACTATGCCCATTATATTTCCGGCAATTAACGCGATAAAAAAAATCTTTAATATCTCCTTCCATGTCATACTGCGATTATCATTTCATATTATAAAATTAAATATATTTTTATTGAATTGATTTATTTGCGTTGACCGAATAAATATTGAATTAATGTAGTTCACATTCAGAAAATGTAGTGTAAAATATCAAAAAAATTAAGTTTTATTAAAAGCTGTCAAAACCTCCACCGTCAAAATCAAATCCTCCTCCCCCTGTGTCTCCGCCCTGCATGTCTACATTTTCTGTTGCTCCTGTTTCCGTGCCGGCTCCCGAATCAGACTCCGACCCCGTGCCACCGGTATCTCCTGTGTCTCCAGCCATTGAACTCTCCATTGGATTAAGGGCCATACCCATAAACGACATTAACGACATGAAAAACACCATATCCATAATACCCGAAAAAATCAAAAATGGCATCCATGATCTGTTATTTCCCATAAATGTTTGGAGTTGGGCTTTATCACCTTGTGAATACCATTGTTGAACTTGTCTCAACTTATTCTCTAGTTCCTGTTGTTTTGAAGTTAATACTTTCAACCCTGTGTCTGTTAATTTGTACTGCATTTTCTTCCCAAAGAAAAATATTTTCTTTTCGAATTTAACTACAAGTCGTTGACTTTCTAATTCCTTAAGAATGGTCTCAACTTCTGACTTTGTAAGTTTTGTAAATTTTATGATTTTATCGGAAGTATTAAAATTCTTATAAATTGCATTAAGAACTATGAAATGTGTTGGACTATCGTTAAGATTGAATGACATATTTATAAAATATATAAAGTTATACTTAAATACTATTGCATTTTTTGTTTTTCTACTAAATCGGTTTTGTGATGAAAAAGTTGGCAAGATGGAAATCTTTTCTGCATTATAGATTTAGTCCCCTGAAGAACTATTTAATCCTAGTAATCCTACGATCATCTATATGTCCTGCATTATCGAAATCTGTATTCACTCTCCATACACTTTTTAACAAATATCATATTATGATGAATGAAATCATAACGAGAACCGAAACATCAATAGAAACTAGGAGGTTAAAAATAGTTGTAGTTATATTAACTATCTATCTGGCGGTAGAAATCGTGGCTGGATATATCTCCGGAAGTCTGGCTTTAATTGCAGATGCTCTGCACATGTTTGCAGATGTCTTCGGAATTTCACTTGTTCTTGTAGCTTCCATATTTAGTAAAAAGCCTCCAACTCCTTTGCATACCTACGGATTCTATAGATCTGAAATTCTGTCCTCTCTTGCCAATTGTGTTATTCTGTTGTTGATATCAATCTTTATCATATTTGAAGCCTACAGACGGATTTTTGAACCTCGCGACATAGAAAGCTCCTTCATGCTGATCGTTGCCATAATAGGATTAATTGTAAATCTTGTTGGGATCAGGCTTTTAAAAGGAACACATAAGCATGCGGAACATACATTTTCTGAATCTACACAGGAATATAACAATTTAGGAAAGACCGACGCTCTTCATATTCAGGGTCCAAAGCTAGAGCTATTTAGTGATCTTCTTGGATCTATTGCAATCATCATTGGAGCTGTTCTCATATATTATACTAGTTATTATCTGATAGATTCCATAATTAGCTTCGGTCTCGCTCTGTTCATTATACCTCGTGTTTGGTATTTGTTGCAAAGATCAATATCAATTTTAATGGAAAGTTCTCCGTCAAGTCTGTTGTATAAGGACATTAAGGATTCAATTCTGCAGATAAGAGGTGTGACAGGGGTGTTTGATCTCCACATATGGAGTATAACTTCCGGAAATATTGCATTGTCTGCACATATAGTTATTTTTGATTCAACCAAATCACAAGAGATACTCCGAGAAATAAATTCACTCTTAGAAAAGAAATTTGAAATTTATCATACTACAATTCAAATCGAAAAATATCATACAGTTGATGATAGAGATCATTAAATGTTTTTATTATCTCTACATGAAATTGACTGTGAAGTCGTCATCATTATAAGATAAAATAGATATTTATGTATACAGCCTGATCAATATTAGTCCTCAATGGTATCTGAAATAACTATCGCACTAGATCTCGATTCTGTTTTAGCTGATGTAATGCAAATCTGGTTAGAAGAATATAATACAATTTTTAATACCAAAATAAAAAAGCGGGATATATCTGATTGGCATATACACAACATATTATCAATAAGTAAACAACAGATAACGGATTTATTCATAATGGTCTGGCAAAAACGATGGCAGGACATACCTCCAACTAGTAACGACCTTTCAGATGTAATAGTTCAATTACAAGACAAGGGCTTTCGAATTTCCATTATTACAAAAAGAGAGCGTGTTACAATGCCATTTGTGGCTCATTGGCTCGACCTAAATAATATACCTTTTAATGATATTGTTTTCATTTTTGATGATGTGTCAAAGAGCCATTTTCCTTTCTTTTTATTAGTCGATGATTCTCCGATCAATGCGAAGGAAGTTGTTACTCCTAAACAGATAATAATTTTTGATCAGCCTTGGAATAAATCTTTAGCATCTTATACAAGAATAAGCAAATTGAATGAGCTAATTGACTTGGTATGAGATATAACGATTGAGCTTCAATTTTATCTTATTCTACTATCCAACTCTATAAATAATCTATTTAACGCCGATGATAGTCCGCTATGATTACAAAGGAAATTGAAACTTTCTTCAAACTTATCTCTATCCAAGGTTGGTTTTCCCAAATAATCTAATTCTATGTCTTCCAGATCTGTTTTCAAATAAATCATTATTGAACATGCTTCGTCTTTATCGATGTCACTTAATTTGTATTCTCTAAGCTCAAGCCTTATTACTGTCCTCCCTTCGATTACAAAATTGTTCTCTAGAATAACTTTCCTTCTATTTAATCTCAACAGTATTGAAACACTATGATAACTAATTTAATGTTAAAGTTCTCTCTATGGGGTATATTATTGTCCGCCTATTTATAGTCCAAAAATCGTATCCATTCGGGAAACCATAGCTGACTTTCACGGACCCCAATGCCTTTCGCCAAAATCTCCGGAGAGTTATAAAATACTGAATCAGCTCCTAATTCTGATGCTATCTTCTTATTCAGATCATCTATATATGATATCTTGCCAACATATTTTCTTCCAATAAGATCCTTTTGTTGAGTATATAATCCAACCTGGCGGCCATCAATGGTGGGAACGTAGCTAACTACTATATCAATTTTATGAGCACTTGCTTTTCTTAAATAGAAGACTGTTTCAATTATGGTACCTCCAGTTTGGATTGTACCTTGAACTGATAGAATGTTATTATTATGGGTAACCGGAGTAATAATAAACTTAAGTGTTTTACCATTGGATAGTAATTTATTCTTACTTACCTGTTCCGAATAATCAATCATTGGATCTGAATCATCATATCTGTCTTTTATTATACCTTCAACCATATCAAATTTTTTTCCATTATTTTTGAATCCTATGTTTAAGCCTAGAGCCATTGGTCTAGTATAATCTGGTTCCGCAAAGATCATGTCTGCGTCTATGTTTTTGTTTGATAGATACTGGGCCTGAATGTTTCCAATATTCTTTCTTATAGAATAAATGCTCCTATTATCAAAAATACTTGACACATGTGATTCGCGAATAAATTCGAATGGATCCATTAAGATTCTATTCTTATCCAGTTGTGTCAGGATATCCATGCCATACTTGGGACTTAAACGAATTAGCTGTCCTGGATTTATTTCTTTTAATCTTAAGTGGAAAAAACTCTCTAGGTAGTTCTCGGAAGTAACCATAAAAAATAATTCGTTTTCATCCCATCCCAGAAAGAGGGGTTTAAATCCTGTACTATTTCTAAAAACATAGATTTCATTGTTAAGGTTTATTACATAATTGCCCCTTAAATGCCTGTCCAAAAATTCAGCTGCTTTATAAGGATCTTTTTGTGCCAGTAGCAGTTCTTTGAAAATATAATGAATTTGCTTTAATGGTTCGGAATTTCTGTTTCTTATTAAAGGATGTGTTGTTAATTTGTCTAAATCTATAAAAAATCCATCAAGAGCAAAATTTATTTTCTCCATTCTTTTGGACTTTGGCTTTTTTTTTGAAAGATGTCCAACCGTCGTTTGCATTGGATGATTCAGCTGCTTTACAATTTTCTCATGTATGGTATCAAATGTAGGCAACGAGCCATATCCACCGACCTCAAATTTACCTGAACTAATTTTCCAAACTGCCTTTCCACGATGTTGGAGTAATTGCATCCCGCGAAATACTTGATAAATTATCTTTTCGTTATTGACGTTCTCATCCAATACGCACACTGCAACTATTCCACCCATTAAAATCCAGAATTGCTATATCGTTAGAACGATAAAAATTTTGATATTTATACATTTATACATTTATACATTTATACATTTCTCTGATCATTTTGGTCCAAAATACTAACGTAAATATATATTCCATTGTTAACTAATCTTTTAGAATTGATAATTGGCTTATTGGGTAAAGCAAATGTTGGTAAATCAACATTCTTTAATGCAGCAACAGATTCATCAATACCAATTGCCAATTTTCCGTTTACTACTATTAATCCGAATATCGGTGTTGCATTTGTAAGAGTAAATTGTGTTTGTAAAGAGATGGGTGTTTTGGATAATCCCATTACTTCTAAATGTATTGACGGAATAAGATATATCCCAATAAAACTAATAGATGTAGCAGGACTAGTTCCCGGTGCACACTCGGGAAGAGGTTTAGGCAATAAATTTTTAGATGACGCGCGTCAGGCTGACGTTCTAGTCCATGTAATAGATATCTCAGGATCTACCGACGAAGAAGGCAGACCAGTTAATCCGGGTGAAGGAAATCCGCTTTTTGATTTGGAGTTTATAGAAGATGAGTTTGATCTTTGGATACGTTCATTAATTTTGAGAGATTGGGACAAGATAATAAGAGAAAGTGAAAATCTAAAACAAAGGATAGAAACTGTATTGTCTAATAGACTTTCTGGTCTATCAATTAGCGAACAATTAATCAGAAATTCCTTGGACCACATAAATTTGATCAAAAAGCCAAGCGAATGGACTGAAGAGGATTTGCTCATATTAAGCAAACAAATACGAACACGCTCCAAACCAATTATTTTAGCAGCTAACAAAGCCGATATCTCGACATCAGATATCAATATTGAAAAATTGAAGAATTTAAAGAGACCGTTTTTTCCTATTGTATGCGAGGCTGAATTGTTGTTAAGGAGAGCTTCTCACAAAAATCTCATTTATTATTTGCCAGGAGATTCGAGTTTCAAAATCAAGGGATCTGAAACACTTTCTAACAAACAGAATGAGGCCTTGGAGGTTGTATCTGGTATATTACACAGGTTCGGTTCGACAGGGATTCAGCAAGTAATAAATCATGCGTGTTTTGAAATATTACAAAATATTGTAGTTTATCCAGTGGAGGACGAATATAAATTTACAGACAAAAAGGGGAATATCTTTCCTGATGCAAGAATAATCTCCAATGACTCCACTGCCAAAGATTTGGCATATTTGATTCACAATGACTTGGGAAAAGGATTTCTCTATGCTATTGATGCAAGAACAAAGCAACGAATTGGTGCTGAGCATAAACTGAAAAATGGCGATATAATTAAGATAGTATCCACAATGAGTAGGACTTAATGCATGTTATGTTATGTTTAGGAATTGAAAGCACCGCTCATACGTTCGGATGTTCTATAATAAAAATTAACAAAAAAAGTGATACTGGCAATACAGAAAGCGAGTTTATTTTGTCAGAAGTAAGGGATATTTATAAAGCATCAGCAGGATGGGGTATTCATCCTAGGGATGCATCTAAACATCATACCCTGGTAGCTACCGAAATCTTAAAAAAATGTCTAGAAGATGCTGGAGTCGGTATTAAGGACATTGATATTGTTTCTTATTCTGCTGGTCCAGGATTGGGACCTTGTTTAAGAATAGGCGCTGTTGTTTCTAGATCATTGGCTTCTTTTCATAATATACCTCTGATTCCTGTAAACCATGCAGTGGGTCATATAGAATTAGGAATTAAACTTACTGGATCTGAAAGTCCATTAACATTATTGGTTTCTGGAGGACATACTATGTTACTTATTTACTATAAGAATAAATGGAGAATATTTGGGGAAACTTTGGATATTACACTAGGACAACTTTTTGATCAAGTGGGAAGAAAAATGGGCTTTTCATCCCCATGTGGAAATAAGATCGAAGAGGTATCTTATTTATCAAAGGGTCGAAAGATATATCCACTGCCCTATATTATTAAAGGGAATGATGTATCATTTTCGGGATTACTTAGTGCAGTTAAAACTTTGCTAAATGACAACGATAATGATATCCATGACATATGTTTTTCATTACAAGAAACAGCATTTTCTATCATTGTAGAGGCGGTCGAACGTGCACTAGCCTTTACTGGAAATAAGGAATTTCTAATTGTTGGGGGTGTTTCAGCGAATAAGAGACTGTCCAACATGCTTGAAACCGCCTGTGATATACATAGTTCTACTTTTAATTCTTGTCCACAGAGGTTTTGTGGGGATAACGGCACACAAATAGCATGGACTGGTGCTCAGATGTATTTAAATTGCCCATCTAGTAGCGTTAAACCCGAAAATGCATCTGTTTACCAGTCTTGGAGATTAGATAGCGTACATATTCCGTGGAGATAACTTCATGAACTACCTTTATTTTGATCATCGATCTGTAATTTAATTTCTTTAACCCAGTTACCGGGATTCATCACTCCAAACTTGTAAGTTTTGTTACTATTATTTAGTTCTATCACTAATTTCTTGATAATTCTTCCTTCAGATCTTGCTTGTGCAATGTCCTTTAATTCAAATTCTATTTTTTCACCAAGTAATTCTTTAGATAATGTTGCTATTCGACCTTTGGTTTTTTCAAAGGCGAGTTTTCTATTTGTTAAAGTAAGAATTCCACTCTTCAAAGTATCTTCTGAACAGTCTTCAAATAGAACATTCTTTTCTTTATTTGATGAAGATGATGTTTTGTCCATAATTTTTAAAGTAATAACGTATTACTAAAATTATCTATTGACAAACGATAGAATATTATTAAAAAAAGGTGCTGAATCAGAACTGTACCTCATTAATTGGCATGGTGCTAATGCTATTTCAAAGGTTCGAATTGCTAAAGCATATCGTAACTCTTCTATCGATATTCCATTGAGGAAACGGCGAACAATTCATGAAGCTAATATTTTATCCCAAGTAAAGTTTTTTGGGATCAATACTCCTTTCATTTATTTTCTTGACATAAAAAATTTTGAAATTATAATGGAATACATTGAAGGAAAAACGGTCAAAGACTTTTTTTCCTCCGATCTTTGTATAAATCTTGGGGAAATTGTTGGAACCCTTCATTGTAATAACATAATTCATGGAGATATTACCACATCCAATTTTATTATATCCTCAAATGTAGTCATTTTTGCAATCGATTTTGGATTGTCTTTCTTTTCTGAACGATATGAAGATAAAGCTGCAGATATACGGTTATTTAAGGAAATATAGTCCAGCTTACATGTCGATGATTTTTACATATCTTTTAGAAATTTCTATAATGGATATAAGAAAATATGTGGTAGCATCACGTCAAAAGTATTTAAAACAGTAAGTGAAATTGAAAAAAGAGGTCGCTATTCAAGATCTGAATTCTAATATTGTATGTAATTTTCTTTAATATTGAAATATCTATTGTATAACTTTTTTACACAATCCTTTTTCCTTATGTTGTACAAAATGATCTTGACAAAAATCAGTTTCACATTCATAGCAATGCCACCCGCATAAAGTATAACATACATTGCATTTTGAAATTGGTTTATTATAGTCAAATTCTTTAGTTTGTTTCACAATTCTTGGCTTTTGTATCCTTTTTTGCTGTTGCCTCATATATCTATCCTCTATTAAAGCGCAAAAACATCGTCGTGATGTTTGAAAATTCTTCTCCAACTGTGTGGATCTATCAACCTGTTTCATAAAATCAGAATGTTATTTAAGCTTTTCAAACGATAATTAGGGAATTTTCAACTCTTATTGGATTTGTAATTCAAATTAGTTCATAAATGCGGGAGGTGGGATTCGAACCCACGAATCCCTAAGGAACAGGGTTGTAGGAAACTTCCAAGCTCATTCTAAGCCTCGCACAATTTCTGACCTGCGCCGTTGACCGGGCTTGGCAACCCCCGCATTACTTGGACTACATTAAAGCCAAATTTATCTATTGTTAATACATTTCATGTTAAATTCTTTGTTCGATGATCTTTCTTACCAAACGGATTATTCATCCTCTTATCGTTTAAATAAATATTAGGAGGGCATAAATATTGATTTAACTAGGGAGATGTTTTGACGGAAAAAAAACTATTTGGGACAAATGGTATAAGGGGGATATTTGGAAAAGATCTGTCAATTGAGTTTTTAATAGATATCACTTTTTCTATAGGTCGTTTTTTTGAAAAGGGGCCAATAGTGTTGGGATATGATGGTCGTTCTTCTAGTTTTGCAATTCAAAAAATTATATCGGCTGTGTTAATGTCAATGGGTATCGATGTATATACGATGGGCATGACACCTACACCTTGTCTACAATTCACTGTCAAAAATTTGAGATCTTCTGGTGGAATTATGATTACAGCATCACATAATCCTAAGGAGTATAACGGAATAAAACCAATATCAACCTATGGATTTGAGCTGTCTAGAGATGATGAAATAAAAATTGAGTCCATATATTATGAAAAAAAGTTCATGAGAGGGGATTCTGATTCCTTTGGGAACTTATTCAAATTGGATGCTTTGGGACAATATGTCGACAAGGTGCTTTCTTTTATAGATGTTGACATTATTAGACGATCAAATCTTAAGATTATCATGGATTGTGGTAACGGGGTCCAATCGTTAGTAGCTCCTTTGATAGGAAGAAAATTAGGATGTGAAGTGCTAATCTTGAATGGCTATGTTGATCCAAATTTTTCTGCAAGGGGCTCCGAGCCGAAAATGGATAATTTATCTAGTCTTACCGAACTGGTAAAAAAGACAAGCTCTGATTTGGGTGTTGCATACGATGGGGATGGGGACAGAAGTATTTTTTGTGATGAAAAGGGAATAATCCATTGGGGCGATAAAACAGGATCAATTCTATCTTATCATTTAATTAGAAATAAGAAAATGGATACGACAATCGTATGCCCTGTTAATTCTTCATTGGTTATTTCAAAAATTGGTGAGTTGGTTAATAAAGATGTTTATTTTACTAAGGTCGGAAGCGTTGAGGTTTCTTATGGCATGAAAAATACTAATTCTCTTATCGGATTTGAAGAGAATGGAGGTTTTTTTTATGGACCACTGAATTTAGTTCGTGATGGAGCGATCACCACAGCTTTGGTTTTAGAAATGATGAGCTATCATAAGCAGGAAAAACAGGGACAAACCACAAATAGCGTTGACAAGCTAACAGATAAAAAATCGTCACTATCAGATATTTTCTCTATGTTCGATAATACATTTCAATACAAATCTAGCTTGAATTTGTCTAGCAGCGATGATATGCAACATGTTTTGGATGTATGTGCTGCACATGGATCTGTATTCAAGATAGAAAGGATCGATGGAGTGAAAATATGGTTTGATGCTGAGTCGTGGATAATGTTCAGACCTAGCGGCACAGAACCTTTGATTCGAATCTATGGCGAATCCAATGATAAAAGTTTGCTAGATTCAAAAGTAAAAGAATACCTTAATTTAATAAATAAGATTTTGAACCCTGCTGATTGATATATGATAACATTTTTAATACTCTTTTTTATCATAAGAAAGAGTGGAAATGATCCCAATGGGTGATTGTAAATTATGAGTAAACCATATTATGTAAAATTTGAGATACCTCAAGATCTGGTTAGTGCCGTTTATGAGGCAGTAAGACTTGCAAAACAGAGTGGTAAAGTTAGAAAAGGAACAAATGAAACTACAAAAGCAATAGAAAGAGGAATCAGCAAATTAGTTGTTATCGCAGAAGATGTTGAACCACCAGAGGTTGTAGCACATTTGCCAATTTTGTGCGATGAACGTTCATCTAAATATGTTTTCGTTCCTAGTAAGAAAGACTTGGGTGGTGCATTAGGAATTGATGTTGGCTCTGCTGCTGCAACTATAATAGATCCTGGCGAATCTCAACAAATTCTTGACCAGATTACAAATACTATTGATAGCATAAAAAACAAGTCTGAGTAAAACAGGTGTATTTTATTAAATGAGCAAGACTGAGGAAAAGGTCATTCCTGCAGAAGTAATTCAAATCGTAGGCAGAACTGGTATCGCTGGAGAAGTAATTCAAGTTCGCGTAAGGATATCTGAAGGAAAAGACAAAGGCAGGATTTTAACTCGAAACGTAAAGGGACCAGTTAGAATGAATGATATTTTGATGCTTAGAGAAACAGAACGTGAGGCAAGAAAAATAAAGTGATGCTTAAAATATGGAGTTATTGCAGGTGGTTAAATAATGAGTAAGAATGTTGCTTCATTGCGAAACTGTTTTTTTTGTGGAAGGCATGTTGATACGGGTAAAGGGATAATGTTAGTCAAAAATGATGGATCGATCCAATGGACTTGTTCATCAAAATGTAAAAAGAATCTTCGCGATTTGAAACGTGATCCACGATTATTTAAATGGACTGATAAATACATCAAAGGTGGAATTAGGAAGCAAAAGTGAAATGGGGGTAGAACAAACTCTAATACTTATTAAACCTGATGCATTTAAACGAAAATTGGTAGGAAAAATAATTCAACGATTTGAGGAAAAGGGTTTTAACATCAAACAACTAAAGACCTATGATTTTACAGATGAAAAAGCTCAAGATTTTTATTCAATTCATAGAAGCAAACCTTTTTTTAAGGAACTAGTATCATTTGTTTGCTCTGGAACCGTAGTTGCATGTATATTGGAAGGAAATAATGCCGTCAGCACGGTTAGGATAATGATTGGCCTTACAAAATCTTTCGATGCTGCCCCTGGAACAATAAGAGGCGATTTTGGTCTGGGAATAAGTGATAATATTATTCATGCTTCTGATTCGCATGAAAGCTTCATAAAAGAGTCATCAGTAGTATTTTTATAAGTGCATCTACGTCAGCCTGTAGTAGTAGTTCTAGGTCATGTAGACTCTGGTAAAACCTCGTTACTAGATAAGATGAGGGGAACATTTGTTCAATCGCGAGAAGCTGGAGGTATTACTCAACATATCGGGGCAAGTTTTTTTCCAATAGAAATAATTCAGAGTTTGACAGGCCCGTTATTTAAGAAATTATTATCACATGATCATGCTATTCCTGGATTACTAGTTATTGATACCCCTGGACATGAGGTTTTTGCAAATTTAAGATTAAGGGGGGGATCAGCTGCAGATATAGCAATTGTTGTAGTCGATGTTAATAAGGGATTTGAGCCTCAGACTATAGAAAGTATAAACATTTTAAAGAATAGGAAAGTACCTTTTGTAGTTGCGATAAACAAAGTCGATCGTATTACGGGCTGGAAAAAAGGAATTACCAATTTCATTACCGAAGAGATCAAAGTTCAGCCGAAGGAGGTTCAAGTCGATCTTGATAATAAAACATATAGTGTATTGGGTTCTCTTTCACAATTAGGATTCAATTCAGAAGCTTTTTGGCGTGTTAAGGATTTTACTAAAGAAGTTGCCTTAGTCCCAGTTAGTGCATCAAGTGGTGTTGGTATTCCTGAGCTTTTGACAGTCTTGGTAGGATTGGCTCAACAATTCATGATAAAAAAATTAGAAAGGCATGAAGGATCCGCTAAAGGAATTATACTAGAAGTAAATGAAGAGGTCGGATTAGGACCTTCTGCTAATGTCATTCTTTTGGACGGTATCATGAAGCAAGGTGATTCAGTAGTGGTCGCAAAACGCAATTCTGTCATAGTGACTAGGATTAAATCGTTACTTCTACCAAAGCCACTTGATGAAATGCGTGATCCCCGGGATAAATTTCGTCATGTAGATACGGTAATATCTGCTGCGGGATTAAAAATAACTTCCCCTGATTTGGATGGTGTAATAGCCGGCAGTCCATTATATGGACTCGCCTCTACCGATGACGAAGAGAAGGTAAAAAATCTAGTTGAATCCGAAGTAAAATCTGCACTTATTAACACAGACTCCAATGGTATTATTCTAAGATGCGATACTATAGGTTCGATTGAGGCAATTTCGGAAATGCTAAAAAAAGAAAACATCCCAATCCGCTCAGCAGATATCGGGCAGATAAGTCGAAGAGATGTGATGACTGCATCTGCAGTTAAAGAAAAGGACAGATACTTGGGCATAATATTGGGCTTTAATGTGAAAATTTTAGAAGATGCAGAAAAAGAGTCCTTTGAAAGGGATGTCAAGATCTTTAATGAAAAAGTTATTTATAACCTGGTGCGTAGCTATACCGACTGGGTATCTTACCAAAAGAATCATGAGGATTCTATCCTATTTAATGAAATATTTCCAATTTGTAAATTTGAATTTATGAAAGGCTATGTTTTTAGAAGAAGTGATCCAGCTGTTTTTGGTGCGGAAATTACCATAGGTAAAATGAAACAAAAAATGTCAATAATGAATCCTGATGGAAAAAAAGTGGGGATAATACATCAGATCCAAGATAAGGGTAAATCAATCGAAGAAGCTACTAGGGGAATGCAAGTGGCTGTATCAGTTAATGGGCCTCAGATAGGACGACAAATTAACGAGGGTGATGTTTTTTATACCTATCTTGATAGTAGGCAAGCTAAGTTACTGCTGAATCGTTTTAATAATAAATTAGATGAAGAAGAAAAAATAATTTTGGATCATATCGTTAGCCTCAGAAGAAAAACAGATCCTGCTTTTGGCTACATATAATAAATTTGTATTTGATCTCATCTGATATTTATAGTGTTAAATTTGTAAATAATATCAACCTATATTTATTTTTACTTTTATAGTGTTAAATTTGTAAATAATATAAAACCTATGAATGAATTTAATTTAATAGGAAAAATTTTCTTTGCTCCTAATACTTCTGATTCCGAATTAATCGAAAAAGCCAAACTAAGATTGAAAGAAAATGGGATACCTGAAGAGACAATTGAAATTAATTATAATGTTCAAGAACTAAGCGAAGGTGATCTATACATAAGTTATGATCCACCAGATTTGGTGTTGAGAAAAGTATATGCCAAGACTCCAAGTGGTTTTATTAAAATGAAAAGTGTAAAATCCATCAAACTCTAGATTTGTCCCAATCTTATTTCAACTAACTCATGAACTAATTCATCAAAACCCTTAGTTATGTTTATCTTCCTATCTGTCTTTTGAAATGAGTCTCTTAATATTACTTCACCATTTGTTTCTAAATCCTCTTTACTTACAATTATGATTTTTTTACTCTTCTTATTTTCTGCTTCTGCAATTTGTTTTGAAAATGATCTTCCTAACAAGTCATAGTCAACTGGAAAATTGTTTCTCCTTAAATGCGAGGCTAATCTTTCTACATAATCATATATTTCGATTGAGTCATATACTATAAAATTCAAATCTTTAAACTCATCATTTTCATCTTTCTTAAATATTCCCTGTTGTTTCATTGCCAAAACAATACGCTCGACCCCACCAGCTGCTCCAATGGCTCCAACATCTTTTCTTCCAAAAGCATCGGTAAGTTTGTTGTATCGACCACCTCCAACGAGGGATCCTATGTCATTTCCTGTGTCTATTGCTTCAAAAACCACCCCTGAATAATAATCCAAACCTCTTACGATGCCCAAATTAATTCGAATGTTATTTATTCCTTTATTTGATAACGAAGTATTGATTTTTCCTAGATCTTCCCAGCTTTTCAGTTTGAGCGAATTCATATCACCATCTAGTTCCTTGAAACTACCTTTTTTCTCTGCAAAATTAATCACTTTTTCTAAGACTTTAATATCAATTCTTTCATCATATTCTTTTAGCACACTGGCTTTTCCTTTCTTTGGTATTTTGTCAATTGCCCTAAATATCTCAAAAGTTTCTTCATCATTTGATATCTTGAGAATATTTTTGATATATTCTTCAATTAAATTTCTACTGCTAATATCGATTAGTATATTCCTCAATCCAAGTTTTTGTAGAAAAATTGACGTAAATTCAATTATTTCAGTATCAGATTCTATTGATGTAGGACCGTATATTTCAATGTCCCATTGATGGAAAAATCTGTATCTTCCTGCTTGTGGCTCATCATATCTCCAAACCCCCCCAAATGAAGCCATTTTTGTGGGAATCTTCAGATCTCTTCGTGATACAAAGTATCTTGTTAATCCTATGGTCAAGTCAAATCTAAGAGCAATATTCCTATTCCCTTTGTCTACGAAATTGTAGATCTCCTTAGTTATAGTAGGGCCTGACTTTGTCTCGAGGGTAGATAATAATTCTAATGGAGACGGTTCCATCAACATAAAATTAAAAATTCTTGCAGAGTCTATGAAAGCATTTCGGATCACATTGATGTCCTTATACTCGTCTGGCTCTAGATCCCTCATCCCTCTCGGCAGTAGAAATTTCATTGTTGTTTAGATTGTCAATATTTTTTAAATTTAGATTTTCCGGTTCATTATAATATCTATCAGTTTAATAATGCTGTATGTTTCTTGACAGTGTTGAATATCTTGACCATATGACGGACGCATATTTACGCATCAGAGGTCAAACCATGAATCAAGCTTTTGAATATTCGGCAATGGGCTTGGTTAATATTATGTATGATATAGAAAATATAGAGAAAAAGCAACAGATTCCTATTTTTGCAGAGGGTGACGAGTTAGAGAATCTATTGTTTGATTGGCTTGATAAAATCTTGCTAATGATGCTCATTGATAAAGTGATTTTTTCAAAGTTTAAGATTGAAATTACCTTCGATGGATCTTCTAATAAATACTTACTTACGGGCTATGGTGAGGGCGAACTTGTCGATCTTAGTAAGCATGAGCTTAAGGTGGAAATTAAGGGAATAACCTATCATGAAATGAAAATACTCGATTATAGAGATACAAATGAAACCATAATTGAGTATATAGTAGATTTATAGCCCTTTAGCACTTAAGATGCGTTATATCTGTTATTGCCATTCTGAACTTTATTAGTAAATTAGAATGCTATTATTCTATTTATAATAAATAGTTATATCTAGATCTAAATGATATAAATATTTTAATTTTCGTATCATTTTATCAATAAATTGGTGCTTACAAGACACTGGAAAAAGAATGGAGGCTAGAATATTCTTTTTCTGTCTAGTACATTGTTTGGGTAGATCATTTCTTTATAAGCGTTTTTTCATATAGAAATATATAGAAAATTCATTATATGCTGGTATCTCATGTGTCAGTTTATAACAGTGCGTCGCATTCTAGCACATCATGATCTAATTTTTTCAGGCAGTCAATTCTACTTTTTTATCTAGCAATTATAAATTAGGTAAAAAATACATTTAAAGGATTTTGTCATGGTCAAAATCGGATATCAATCCAAGAAAAAAATCATACAAGCAATGGTCTCAAACTTTTTATTTTGATAGCTACAAATCATACGAGTTTTGCATTATTTCATCCTATTGATTGTGCTCAGATCTTAGTTTATCATGTCATATAATAATTACAATAAAATACCTTTGATTATTTGAGAAATATAAAAAAAATCAATTTATAACAAAATGTATAGTACAGTTGAATGAGGTTTATATAAATTTAGTTTTTATGTTAATACGTTTTCCTTAAAAATTAATTAATTTTTCATTAATATAATGATTCATGTGATCGTAAAGTCTTATATATCAAATATTAATATAGATTATCCGTAAAAATGACTAACGAATCAGGATCTACCTCTTCTTCTAATACTATAATAGAATTATCCGAAAATAATTTTGAACACTTTATATCTGATAACAAGATCGTCTTAGTTGATTTTTGGGCAACATGGTGTGGCCCATGCCAATTTATGCTCCCAATATTTGATAAACTTTCCAAAAAATACACGGATAAAGTCAAATTCGGTAGATTAAACGTAGATGACAATCAATCAATAGCAATGCGTCTGGAAGTGTATGCAATACCTACATTTGTAGTGTTTGTTGGTGGTAATGCTGTAGATAGAGCAGTTGGTGCAGTAGGCGAAAAGGGATTGGATAATCTACTCCAAAAAACCCAATCCTAATAAATGAGATCAATATAAAAACGAGTTTTTTTGCTTAATTTCCTATTTATGCAATTATATTAAAAATTGATAATAAATAACATATGTGCTGCAAACTTGTGATTAATTATTAGAAAGAATTTATTATTGACTTGATTTAGATATCATGAGATAAGGTATTTGACGGAAACTCTTTCTTACGATATACTTATAGTAGGGTCTGGCTTGGCAGGACTTAGGGCTGCTATTACTGCTGCCTCGAAAAACAAGAATCTAAAAATTGCTGTTCTGTCAAAAGTTCAGGTCATGCGTTCTCATTCTGTATCTGCTGAAGGGGGTACGGCTGCTGTACTGTATGAAAACGAAGGTGATAACATAGAATCGCATATATATGATACTATTAAAGGTAGTGATTTTTTAGCAGACCAAGACGTTGCAGAAAGACTTGTAAATTGGATTCCATCTGAAATAATACAACTAGATAGATGGGGAATGCCATGGTCGAGACGGGATAATGGAAGAATCGATCAACGGAAATTTGGCGGCTATTCTTTTCCGAGGGCTACTTATGCTCAAGATAAAGTAGGATTTTATGAAATGCAAACGCTCTATGATACTTGTCTTAAATATGATAATATTTTTTTCTTTAATGAATGGTTCTGTACCTCAATCCTTCATGAAGGGAATACCTTTCAAGGATTTACTTGCATAGAGATGAAAAATGGCAATTTTGTTAAGGTCGTTGCCCCATCAGGCATAATTTGTACCGGAGGCGCAGGCAGGATATATAGCTTCTCTACCTATGCTTATTCTTCTACTCCAGATGGTTTAGATATGGCATACCGTGCTGGAATGGCTTTAAAGGATATGGAATTTGTTCAATTCCATCCCACTGGTATTTTGCCATCTGGAATCTTGATTACCGAGGGTGCACGGGGAGAGGGTGGATATTTGATCAATTCTGAAGGTGAGCGGTTTATGAAGAATTATGCAGGTGAAAAATTAGAACTTGCTCCAAGAGATGTGGTGTCTCGTTCTATGATAACTGAAATTCAGGCAGGGAGAGGATTTAAACATGTTACAGGTGCCGATTGTCTTAAATTGGATCTAACACATCTAGGTGCAGAAAGAATTAAAGAAAAACTTGCAGGAATCAGAGAAATTGGAATCAAATTTTCTGGAATAGATGTAATTGATGAACCCATCGAAGTGAGACCTGTGTGTCATTATATGATGGGTGGCATCCATTCTAATGTGGATGGTGCTACTGAATTTGATGGACTGTGGGTAGCTGGTGAGGCCTCGTGTAATAGTACTCATGGAGCAAATCGATTAGGGGCAAATTCTACTTCTGAATGTCTCGTATGGGGTTCTATTACTGGAGAATTAGCTGCCAATCGCGCGTTAAGTAAAAAGAATAACATTCCAAGTACGGATGATCATCAATTTTTGATAGAAGAAAAGAGAATTTATGATGGGATATTTAGAGGTCGTGGCGATTCTAACCCTTATGAAATTAGAAAGAATTTAACTGACACTATGGATGAAAAATCTTATGTTTATAGAAATGAAAATGATCTCATAGAGGGACTAAAAAGAATTCGTAGTCTTAAATCATTGAGTTGGAAACACGTTGATGATCAAGCTAAAGAATACAATACAAATTTCATTAATGTGATGGAAATAGATTCCATGATGCGAGTTGCTGAAATAGTATTGATGGGTGCAATAAATAGACGCGAATCTAGAGGAGCTCATGCACGAATAGATTATCCCAACCGCGATGATAATAACTTTTTAAAACATACTCTTGCGTATCATAATAGTGACGGGGAACCTAGGATGGAATGGCATCCGGTCGTATTTACTAGATATGCACCAGTGGAGAGAAAATATTAATTGGGTATAAAACCTAATAGTGAGAATACTCCTAGTACAGGTGGCGATATTAAGCTCAAATCTGGACGTGAAGGATTAATGGGCTGGTTGAACCCTACTAGATATGGTTGGGAAAGAGTATCTTATTGGTTACAACGTTTAACCGGGGTAGGTTTATTAATTTACTTTATAGGGCATATATATGAAACTAGCTCATTAGTAAATGGGATTAATGCTTGGAATAGTATGCTAGAGTTGACTCAGACAACTGGAGGCCACATATTTCTATTATTGGTTATAGGTGCAAGCACTTTTCATACAGTTAACGGATTACGCCTTATTTTTACCGAGTCTGGAATAGGTATAGGTAGACCAGGACGACCTGATTATCCATATGATGCAACTTCTTTAAATTATAAGCAAAAATCTGGCATATGGGTTGCTATGTTATTAGCTGCTATTGCCATGTTGTATGGTGGTATGGTTATGTTTGGAGATGTGAGCTAAGGTTGGACGTGACAAACACCTATAACAGCTTGAATTATTTTATGGAGCTTAGAATCTAAGATGCCGTTATTAAAATTGCGCGAAAGTCAAATAATGAAAATTCATTATTTGACGGGGATATGTGCTGTATTCTTTGTAGCAATTCATATATTATTTAGACTTATTATGCCATTTGGCCAAAGTTTAGAATTTCATAACGTGGTGGCTAACTATCATAATATGTACTATGTGATACTGTTGGAATTAATCCTCGTTTTTATCTCCATTCATGGATTTAATGGCTTGAGAATTATCTTGATAGAACTTAAACAAAATCAATGGTGGGAGTCCACAATAACTATATTGGTGCTGGCCGCAATGATTGGTGTTGTAGCATATGGTACAAGAACAATTATTATTGGGAGTCAATTATAATATGCATCAAGGAAATTTAATACACTGGTCATCTTTTGCACCAATTCTGATTGTTAAACTTGAATCTGAAATAAAAAATATGTGTGGATAGATATGAGTGAAGAAACTAACAAAATAAAATTAAAGGTATATAGAACTAATTATAACAAAGAAGAGTCTCCACATTATGACGAATTTGAAGTATCTGTTAAACGATGGACTACCGTTTTGGATGCACTGTTAGATGCCAAATCTTATTCAGACAGCAGCTTAGGAATTAGATATTCATGCAGAATGGCTTCTTGCGGGTCATGTGGCATGAAAATTAATGGCAAGCCCAGATTAGCATGTTATACAAAAATATCCGAATTAAATGACCAAACAATAGTTTGTGATCCACTGCCTAGTTTCCCAAGGATAAGAGATTTAGTCACAGATTTTACAGAATTCTTCTCTCATCACAAAAAGATCGAACCGTATATACATAATGAAAAGGTACCCATTGAAGTTGTAAATAAAGATGATTTGGTTGAATTTAAACAGACTCCAGAAGATGTAGACAAATATTTGCAATTCTCGTATTGTATTAAATGTGGTTTATGTTATTCTGCATGTCCTACCGTAGCAACGGATACAAAGTTTCCAGGACCTCAGGCTTTATCTCAGACCTATCGATATATGGCCGATAATAGAGATTCTGGCGAGTCAACTAGACTTGACATAATTGATGATAGACACGGAATTTGGAGATGCCATTTTGCGGGTTCTTGCAGTAATGTATGCCCTAAAGGGGTTGACCCGGCCTTAGGGATTCAGCTTCTTAAGGGCCACCTGATCGGAATTACAAAAAATGATAAAAAAATTGCGACTCTAAGGTCAAAAGAGGAATAGCAAAAAAATTCATTATTTACCTAGTAACAGGCTATCTTCACTCTTTTTTCTCATCTGGTTTTTCTGAAGGTTTTTTACTTTCATTTACCTGCTTGTTTATGGCTTCTGCCATGAAGTGATTGCTAACATTTACTTTTACATCGTTGATGCCTTCAACTTTAAAAATATTGTCTCTTACATCTTGTGCTATCTTAAATCCAAATACTGCTGGACAGAATGGACTTGTAAGATGCAAATCGACATCAACTTTTCCTTTATCGATGTCTACCTTGTCTATTAATTCTAACTCCATTATTGAAACTCCTATTTCTGGGTCAACTATTTTTGTAAGTTCATCAAATATTAGACGTCTAGTTAGTTGTAAATCTTGAGACATGATTACATATATTGTCATCTTGCCTATTTATTAATTATTTACTGAATTCCAATATTTTTCGTCTAATCAATTTTATTATGTTAAAATATCCGTTTAAATTAAAATTTTTGAATGTATAGGTCCAGGCCCAGCGGAAATTTGGATGATAAAAGGCTCTATCATTTTTGTCTTCAATAGCCGAAGATGCTGACTTATTTTATTACGATATATTGGGAAGTCAGGCTCACGTAATAATGTTATATGAAGTTGGTATCCTGACTAAAAAAGAACTAGTTACTATTTTAAAAGGTATGGATCACTTATTGACCAATTCCGATTCATTAAACAGATATGGTGATAGCGCTTCTGAAGACATCCATGAATTGATAGAATCTGCTATTATAAGGATCACCGATATAAAATCGGGTGGGAAAATGCATACTGCTAGATCGAGAAATGACCAAGTAATATTAGACATTAGAATGAAACTTCGAGATGATCTAAATCGAATTAGTGCCAGTATAATTTTGCTAATAAAATCCTTATTATTGCAGGCAAGCAGCAATGTTGATTCCATAATGCCTATGTACACTCATATGCAACAGGCTCAATTGGGTGTTTTTTCTCATTATTTATTATCATATTGCTTTTCTTTAACCCGAGATTTCGAAAGGTATTCCGAGTCATATGAAAGGATTAATTGTTCTCCACTGGGGGCCTGTGCTATTGGAGGAAGCAGTATGAATATAGATCGTGAAAGAGTGTCATCCATGTTAGGTTTTTCAGATATTGTCTATAACAGTATAGATGCGACGAGTTCACGAGATTCGTTGATAGAATTCGCTTCTACTTCTCTGACTTGTATGTTAAACTTATGTAAGGTAGCAGAGGATCTTATTGTTTGGTCTACATCCGAATTCGGTTTTGTTTTCTTGGATGATCGATTTAGCTCTTCCTCATCCATAATGCCGCAAAAAAAGAATCCTGATCCTCTGGAACTTATTCGTGGAAAGACTGGGGTTGTACAGGGAATTTTGGTAGCAATTTCTACAATTATGAAAGGATTACCTTCAGGATACAGCAGAGATTTACAGGAGATAAAACCTTTGTTATGGAAAATTACTTCAATACTTGAAGACTCTCTATCTATTATGGTCGGTGTGATATCTACAATGAGTGTAGATAAAAACAAAATGTATGCAGATTCATCTAAAAGTTACGCCATATCACTAGACATTGCAGAACAACTTATAAAAAAAGGGGGAATACCTTTTAGGGAGTCTCACAAATTAATCGGTACTTTAGTAGATTATGCGGTAAAGAATGGGAATATCCCTTTGAATCTATTAAAACTGAGTGACATAGCTAAAGCATTAGGACTGATCGAATATTCAAATCCCGACCTAACTCTAGAAAGGATTCAAAGTATAATCCAAAGTTTGACTCCAGAAAATTCAATAGAATATCGCGCTACTAAAGGTTCTCCTAATAAAAATGAACAAAAAGAGATGATCTCATACATTACTACAAAAATGAATCAATATGATGAAATTCTTGCGGATCGTTCTAATCGGTTAAAGATTGCTAATGACAAACTCAATTTGAAAATAAAAGAATTTATTGACGATTCTTCATAACATATTAATAAGAGATTATTCTCTATTACTAAAAAATCTTAGATTTAAATTATCCCATCAAATTACTTATATTGATGTCAGAAGTACACTCACAACCTAATCAACAAAACAAAGAAAATAGCCCTACAAGAGACGCAATATACATCGGTAAAAAACCATTGATGGCTTATGTAACTTCAACACTTATTCAATTGGCAAATCAACCTTCTGTAACTATTAAAGCCCGTGGTTTAAGCATTGGCAGAGCTGTGGATGTATCACAAATAATACTAAAGAGAATGGAAAATGCTGGCTATGCCGTTGGTGATATCCTTATAGGATCTGAAACCGTTCAAGCCGAGGACGGTAGAACAAGAAATGTTTCGACAATAGAAATTCAGATAAAAAGAAATTCTTAAATACCTTTAGTTTAATTTTTCTCCCTTTGTGCTATGGAAATAAAAATTGCAGCGATATTTTTAGCACATATTAACCCTTTGACTATTTCGCATGAGTCAATTATCCAAAATCTTTTACAGAATTATAGCGTTTATATTTATCCGGTAAGATTTTTGAAAGATGGAATGGAAGTAAATACACGAAGTTTCCCATTTTCCTACGAAATTAGAAAACAACTGATAGTGGAATCTTTTAATTATCACAAAAATATTCATGTTCTTGGGGATTATGCTTTTCTTTCTCCATATATACAATACTTTCCACCATTCGTATCCCCTGCATTTAAGAGATTAAAAAATAAGATAATTCTTAATATCCAGGAAAATTCTTTCATAACCTATACTGGAGATAGAGCCGAACGGGTTCTGTTATCCCTCTTTGGTTTTAATCCAGTTAAAGCTAATAGGCAAGTTATCTCGTCGACGAATGTAAAAAATCTTTTATATAAATCGGTTTTATCCACCGAAAATCTATACTCTAATGAGGGATCAAAAAATAATGATTTGAAATGGCATGAATATGTTTCCCCTAAAGTCGGCCAAGTGATAGAAGACAATTGGGAAACTATAAAAAATTTTTCCATTACAAAGGATGAAACTATACGTGTTATGGGTATGAAATTTCCAAAAAATGGGTTTATTTAAGTTGATTACTGTAGATTTAACACTTTTATAGAAGTAAAAAACTTGCAAATCTATGAATACTAAAAATGCTGATTTTATTTGGTTTGACGGTGAATTCAAATCATGGGATTCTGTTACCGTTCCTATTACAACTCATGCGTTACACTACGGAACGTCAGTCTTTGAGGGCATCAGGGGATACTCCAATGATCAAAATCTGTTTATTTTTAAACTTAAGGAGCACATGCAAAGATTACTTCAGTCTGCTGAGGTTTATTCTATCAATTCAAATTATACTCTTTCTGAAATGTGTACTTCTACTGTTGAATTATTAAGGAAGAATAATATTAGAAAGTCTTGTTATATTAGGCCACTATTATTTGTTGGATTACATGGCATAGACCTTAATGTTACTAAACGCTCTCCTTCTCATTTAGCTATTATTGCTTTCCCTTTTGAAAGATATTTTCCAGAAACCGGGATAAGAACATGCATTTCTTCATGGAGAAGGATAAATGAGAACTCTACTCCGCCGATGGCAAAAGCTGGCGGTAATTATATGAATTCCGTGTTAGCTACTCAAGAGTGTAAAAGAAATGGATATGATGAATCGATATTACTCGATTATTATGGGAATGTGAGTGAAGCACCAGGAGAAAATATTTTCCTAGTTCGAAATAATAAGATTTATACTCCATCATTATCTGATTCTGTGCTTGAGGGAATTACTAGAGATACTGCAATCACAATAGCAAAGAGTCTTGGTTATGAGGTATACGAGCGATCCATTACTCGTACAGAATTATACATTGCCGATGAAATATTTGTTACAGGTACTGCAGCTGAAATTACTCCAATAATAAGCGTGGATAACCATAAAGTTGGAAACGGAACAGTCGGCGAATTTACAAGAAAAATCTCTGATTATTACCAAAAAATAGTAGTATCTGAAATACCTGATTTTAATACGTGGGTTACTTCAGTATGGTAAATTCAATGTTATTAGTTCTACAATCAAGAAAAATAGTGCTATTTAGGAGATGTTGAAACAATTGGATGAAAAATCAATCAAAATTGCCGTAATTGGAACTGGTGGCTGGGGTAAGAACCACGTGCGTGTATTAAACGATTTGGGGGCATTGTCTGCAATTTGCGATTCAGATGAGAATAGATCTCAAGCCTTAGCAAAAAAATTTAAGATCAATAGCTATTCAACCGTTGAACAATTACTGGAAAAGGAAACTTCCCTTGACGCGTGTCTAGTATGTACTCCAACCAAAACACACTTTCCAGTCGCGCAAGAAATAATTAAACATGGGATAAATGTGTTCGTAGAAAAACCATTATCTTTCTCATCAATTGAGTGCGAAGAACTTACAAAATTGTCAAGGCAGAATAATGTAATTTTAACCTCTGGATACATAGAGCGTTTTAATCCTGCTGTACAGGATCTCAAGCAAATTATTGATGACAATACTTATGGGGAATTGCTAATGATGGAGTTTCATAGGGAAAATAGAATGCCCATGCACATAAAAGACGTAGGTATAATCTATGATACTTCGGTTCATGATATTGATACTGCTTTGTTTATTTTTGATAGTAAGCCAAATGTGGTTTTTGCTCGTGCAGGTAAGAAGTTTCATAATTCTGAAGATTTTGCAACAATAATGTTAGGATTTCCAAATCAAAAAGTAGCAATAATTGCATCTAATTGGATTACTCCAAAAAAGGTTAGAAGATTTTCAGCAGTTTGTTCTGAGGGAACCATAACCGGAGACTTTATCACTCAGGAAATAAAAATAGATGATGAGAACCAAACACTTATTCCACGAAGGAATATTCGAGAACCATTAACCTTGGAACTAGAGAACTTTGTTAAATCTTTGTCTGGGAATATTACCAAGTATCTCGTAACTCCTGAGGATGCTACCGCCGTAACAAAGATAGCTGAGGCAGCTTTAATTTCTAGCAACACAGGGACACCCGTTTACCTCTCTTTCTGATGTATCCATGCTTCTGCTAATAATATGCACATTCCGAAATGCGTCTTGAATTGTAATGTTCTCTGATTAAGATATTAGTGCTCTTTTAACTTTGTCATTTTGGCTACTTAATTTGGTGTCTCAGTTCCTGCACCTCATCTGATAAGTAAATTCGTATTTTAAGTTAATTATAAATGGACTGCAATGGTAATCTAATTGAATTAGAATGTCTGAAAAAAAAGAAAGTTCTGTAATCAATTTCATTTCTCCTAAAGCTACGATTGGTAAAAATGTTAAAATATGGCATTTTGCGTATGTTGGGGATAATACCGTTGTGGGTAATGATGTTATGATCGGCTCACTTACTCACGTGGATTACAATGTTAAGATTGGAAACAACTGTAGGATAGAAGGTTCTGTTTATATCCCACCACTTACAGAGATTGGGAATGATGTTTTCATTGGCCCTGGAACTACCTTTACCAATGATCCTTATCCTATGAGCAAAAGAATGATTGGAGTGATAGTTGAGGATGGAGCAATCATTGGAGGTAGATCCATTATTAAAGCTGGTGTAACAATAGGTAAAAATAGTGTTATTGCAATGGCCTCTGTTGTAACTAAAGATATACCTCCAGATGTAGTTGTAATGGGACACCCGGCAAGGATAAAATATTCTAGGTCGGAATACGATGTAAAAAAAACTAATTGGGATGTTTAGTATTTCCTTAGATTCTATTTTTTATTCTCCTGACAAATTTATATTCTAAATTAGATCCTTTTTATTCGGATGATTTTGTAAGGTCTGAAGTAAAATTGAAAGTCGATGGAGAACAAATAATACCGATCACAATTAATGCTTCATTCCTATTCAAATTTTCTGCACAATTCTCGTACTACAATTCCATTGTGTTGAAAGTAGAGTTCGCTGCTATTATGATTAACTTGTAGTTAGGATGACGGTGATTGATATTCTTTTCCATTCTATCAATTATTTTCTTATAGTCTTCACTTGAACAGGCAATTATGATGTTGTTAGTAGAATTGGGGATATAATTTTCAACGTCTTCAATTTCTACTTCTGCAATATAATCTCGTAGTTTTGATTCCAGTAATTCACGGATAATTGTTTTGTCTCCTCTTATTTCGTGATTGTCAATCGTCCAAAAAATAGTAACCTTTGTTCTACTGGCCTTTATCTCCCTGAGCTTTAGTTGACTTCTTGTTTCGTCAACCAAGTTTTTTATAAATCCTTCAATCGATCTAATTGTCCCATTCACCATATAGCTTAATGCAGTGGAACTAGATATAGACAAACCAATAATCCTTAGATCGAACAAGCCGCTTGCTATTTCATCAAAATATATTGATTCTACATTTTTGTAAAAGATTTCTCGTTTATCTTCTTTTGATTTACCTAATTTTGAAATCTCATTAATGCATGTTAACTTTGAATAATTGTTTATGATATTAATCGAGTATACTAATTCTGCGGATGTTATACTTGCTAATTTGATATTATTTTGAATGTGATTGTTCTCATTAATCAAATCAAAAATGCTATTTAAAAATAAATTTTCATTTCTTTGTTGATGGGAACCCAATGTTATTTCAGATCTCTTGTCTGAATTTAATGGATTATAATAATATGTAACATCTCTCCCAACCATTAAACCTGACTGATGTTCAATGAGTGTGATTATTTCATTATTTCCTCCAATTCCTAGTGGAACATTAATTACAATTGCAGTATTTTTCTTTAAATAAGTAATTATCTCTTTAAATTTTAATATTATTTCATTCTTTACATCCTGATTGACTTTTCTTATTCTGGGTGCAAAAAAGACGATTGGAGCATTACTAATCGCTTTATCGAAAGGTTCTAAATTTAGCAGTAGCTCCTCCTCATTTAAGAAGTTAATATGCGGGTATTCTTTTACAATTTCAGAAGTGAGAATAATTCCCAACCTAGAATTTTCATCAATAATAATTACTTTTGATTGCCTACGAAGTATCTTTTTTGCAATCTCATAACCCTCAGTACTTAATCCATAAATCACAATAAGCTTGTCTTTAGGATCACTCTTTTCTGTCTCCAGATCTTCAACCTTCCTTCCACTATTATGATATGTATCTTTTGATAATTTTTTAGGTTGTTCGTTTACAGTGTCATTTGTATTATCTATTTCGTCTGAAATTCTCTACGCCCCCAATACCTTAATTTTAGATTCTTTATTTAGTTTTGGATTTATTGATTTTTATTGCAATTTCGACTAAATAGGGACTTCAAGAAACGAAAGAATTTTTTAATATTAAAGAATAATTCTAATTGTGAAGATTTGGTTTGACATTTTGACTCCAAAACAAATAATGTTTTTTAAACCCGCGATTAGTATATTGCAAACCCAGGGTCATGAGGTCTTATGTACATCACGAAATTACAGAGAAGCCAATGAATTATCACGATTAATGGGGTTGAATCTTTTGATGATTGGTAACCATGGAGGATCAGATCTTTATGATAAACTCTTTCAAAGTTCAAAGCGAATTATGGAGCTGGCTAAAATAATTTCAAAATTTTCACCTGATTTGGTGATCAGTTTTTCATCTCCTGAAGCTTCGAGAGTTTCTTTTGGTTTGGGAATAAATCACATTGGTTTCAATGATTCACCACATGCAGAAGCTGTTGCAAGATTAACTATCCCATTGTTAACAAAGTTATTTTCTCCCTCTGTCATACCTCTTTCCGCTTGGAAAAAATATGGTATATCCTCTAAACAAATCATTCAGTATAAGGGCTTAGATCCTGTTGCATGGTTGAGCCGAGACATCGATGAAACCACCTTCCGACTGCGCGGTAGGAAACGACCACATGTAGGTAAAGATTTTGAATTCTTGAAAAGGTTAAAGATAGATCACTCTCGAAAAACTATCCTTATAAGACTTGAAGAATCAAAGGCTGCCTACATTTCTAACAAGAATTTGCGAGTACGACCATTAGATCTAGTAGATTTTGTTGTAAATAATTTTGCAGATAATACTACCATTATTATTCTATGTAGATATCCAGATCAAATTACAGAAATGTCCAAAAGATTCAGAAATAAGGCCATTGTATTGAGACAAGTTGTTGATGGAGTTAAATTACTACGTAATATTGATATTTTTGTTGGTGCAGGGGGCACAATGACTGCAGAGTCTGCACTACTCGGCAAACCCACTATTTCAATAGCTCCAATTCAATTCTATATTGATGACTATTTAAGAAAAATTGGATTGGTTATTCAAGCTTCTAGTCCATTACAAATTGACAAATTATTGAAATCATTCTTAGACGATGAACAAGAACGCATTTTAATACAAAACCGTGCAACACGGATTTTGAATAAAATGGAAGATCCGATTGAAAAACTCATAACATATGTATCTACAATTGATAAAAAATAGATTCGTAAAATTAATAACGTCCGTACTTACAATATAGAAATGCCCGGAAGCCCGGTAGTATTACAAGTGCCGAGTGTAGTGGCCAAGCATAGAGGCCTTTGGAGCCTTTGACCCCAGTTCGAATCTGGGCCGGGCTATTTCTATTAAGAATCTAATTTATGTTGGATTTTTATTTATTATGCTGTGCTGCTCAGTTCTGTGCTATCTTTTTGATAACAGCTAACAGATTTTTCCTAATACAATAGTAAATCTGTGAACTTGTCTCAAAGCTACACAAGAAATCAAATGACTAGATTAAAGTATTTTTCTCACTACTAAGATGCAACTTTAACTGGTGTTAATTTTGCGTAGTCAAACCAATTTCATGATGCTATTTCCATGGCAATCCTGAAATCTATAGAGAGTAGAATCAATTATCTCAATAATACAAATCAGATTATCTTCGTCTTAAGGACTTATTTCTTTATATCAACCATATGATTCATGTTCATAGCACCATTTCCACGATTTTTTTGGCAGCTCTACTATAACTGGATGTTTGTGATTCTCAAAGTGTTTCCTAGCATGAAGTCCGACTGAAGAATCGCAACAACCGACATGACCGCAAGTAAGACACATTCGTAATGCAACCCAATTCTTTCCTTCATTTTGACATTCTTCACATCCTATGGTGCTTGGTGTCAATTCCTTCGTGTTAGATTTATCAATATGTTCACATATTTGTGTCATGTGTGATTATGAATATCAATGAATTTAAACACTCATTAGTAAGATCTCAACTTTTATCAATTGAATTAATACGGAAATAAACTCGTTCTCCCTATCTTTGCAACATATTACCGTATCATTGGATCTGAATGGTTTCTAAAATACCAGTCGATCCTTCACACCTAGGTTTTGATTTTAGAATTTAAGCATCTAATAAGTTACCAACTTCATATCTTATTGATCATATACCAGATTTTAAAACCTTGAATACAAGACCTCAAGACATGTTGGTGTTACTATTTTTAAAGTTTTTTATAGATTCCATTAGAGGTTCGGAGAATTCTCTAGTCTAGATGAACTAATGTATATTTTATATCAATAGGCAAAATAGACTAAAATTGTTATCCTTTTTATAACTACTTTAATTTCTCGTTGAATGAATGAATGAATTTGATCATTAATGTATGTTGCTTGTTTTTAAGTTTCAAATCTTTGTTTGATTTAATATTTCAAGAATAGAACGCCTATGAATCCTTGAATTGGCGACTCAGATCTTCGATTGGACTTGACAAAGGTAATAGAGATTAAATAGTATGTTTTACATATATTGATATTATGCCTCAAAATAACAACAAAAATGGTAATAATAGAGGTTTAGCTTCAGCTAGCGAAGAAACTAGAACACGAGTAGCGAGGGCCGGCGGAAAAGCCAAGCATGATGAAAGAGGATTACAAGCAGCTAGCGAAGAAACTAGAACACGAGTAGCGAGGGCCGGCGGAAAAGCATCACGTAAGAATACGTAATCCATTTCATTATGGGTTTACACCCAATTTACCTTCTTTTATTCAATGATTGTGGTCCATTCGCTCTGTTTGATATTTGTACGAATTCTAACCTTAGGTAATACTAGATTGAGGATTAAAATCTGATTTGGTTCTATTATTTACTTTTTTTCTGGTCTTCTAATATGACATCTATTCTTTACTATCCATCTAAATATTTAATAAGATTACACAACTGTTTTTAGATCATTATTGAAGATTGACTAATGACTAATTTTGAATGATCATGTTGTAATAACTTAGTAAAGATATATGAGAAATAACTGATAAAAAAAATAGAAAAAAAATTATGTTTATTGTTGTCCGACAGCGTTACTACCGGTGTTATTTTGACTTTGTGTATTTGCGTTGTTTCCTGAATCAGCAGTGTTGCCACCAGATACTACACCACTACCTTGGTTAGAGGATTGTGATTGGCCTATGCAGCAGTTGAAGCAATGTATTTGTACCACCGCTACCACCTTGTTGTGCTACATTGTTTCAGTGTTTGTTTGACTTTATTGTATTTGCGTTGTTTCCTGAATCAATAGTGTTGCCATGAATACTACCACTACCTTGGTTGAAGGTTTGCTGATTGGCTATCCTTGGTTGTTGGTAGTTGCCACCACTACCGCTACCACCTTGTTGTGCTGCTGCATTGTTTCCAGTGTTTGTTTGACTTTGTGTATTTGCGTTGTTTCCTGAATCGGCAGTGTTGCCACAGATACTACACCACTACCTTCGTTTAGAGGTTACTTGATTGGCCTATGCCTTGGTTTAACTGTGTTGCCACCTACCGCTACCACCTTGTTATCCGACAGCGTTACTACCGGTGTTATTTGACTTTGTGTGTTGCGTTGTTTTCCTAACCAGCAGTGTTGCCACCAGATACTACACCACTACCTTAGTTGAGATTGTGATTGGCCTATGCCTTGGTTAACCGTGTTGCTGCACCACTACCGCTACCACCTTGTTGTGCTGCTGCATTGTTTCAGTGTTTGTTTGACTTTGTGTATTTGCGTTGTTTCCTGAATCAACGGTGTTGCCACCAGATACACACCACTACCTTGGTTAGAGTTGTGCTTGACCGATTGCTTGGTTAAACAAGTGCCACCACTACCGCTACACCTTGTTGTGCTAGTGCATTGTTTCCGCTGTTTTGTTGGTTTTGTGTATTCAAGTTGTTACACGAAACAAACGTTCCAGTCCCTGATACACATAGAGCATTTTTGGTTACGTTCAGAAAGTTGTGCTTGACCGATTGCTTGGTTAGTATGTTGCCATCATCGTCATCATCGTCATCATCGTCATCATCGTTGCCATTGCTGTGCTGCTGCTTATTTCCGCTATTTGTGATTTTGGTCACTCAGGTTATTACATGAGAAAAGGTGCCGTCACCTGATACAAACACCAAAGTTGAGTTGAAGATTGTGATTGGCCTATGCCTTGGTTGGCTGTATTGGTTGTAGCAAATACATTCATGGTCATTGAAGTTGGACCTAAAGTAGTAAATGATATTGCTAATACTGCTGAAGTCGCTAAAAATTTATTTACAGTAATGAAACTATTTAATTCGATATTTATTACCAATAAAAGTATAAACTCATTTATGTAATTATTGAACCTAATAGTATTTTGTATGTGTTTTCTGTCCCATATTCTTTCATAGATCAAAACCGGTATATTATTAGTCATGGATTTCAAATATTGAATCAAGATCATTGAATATCATTCAAATAAAAAATGATTGTTGTAATTACCAACGAGACATATCTTATTTGGTGTTTTTTTCATCTGTTTGATATTCTATTCATATGAAGTCTTTTTAATTTTATATTCCTGAATCGATCCATTCTTGAAGTTACACGAGTCTCAGAAGCGGAATAAGGATGTGGTATCACTAAAACTCTCTTTTCAATGGAGGAAATTGTGAACTAATTACAACTGTATTTTTAAAGATAGCATTTCGACTTCTTCTAATGATTCAACTTTCCATCAACTGCTATATGGATCTCTGCTGATCTATCATACCCGAAGAACGAAGTAATACGTCTCTGACTACTATTTTTTCATCGCTAAATTGCTCTGAAATTATGTTTTTAACCACTGTTAATTTTGGGTTTGCCATGGGTCTACTAATATCGAGATGATTTTTTAAAGGATAAATATGAAACTGAGAAGATATAACATGCTAATTATCATTCACCTATTGCGTCCATTTATAAAAGCAGCAAATTGTGTTGCAATAAGTATACTAAAGAAACCAATAACTTCAAAGCTGAAATCCATCTTTTATGGAATTTCTCGCATCTGTCTTTAGTGAGGCAAATTATGTTTATTGGCTATAATGCGCATTTGAAATGCTCTATGAAGTGATAATGCACTTGCTCATTCGTACGCCATAACAATATAAGGATGTCTTATTTCATGAGGATGAATCAATGCCTGATGGAATTTAAAATGACCAGACCAATCACTATCATCCCTAACGCAGCTGTTAATGCTGTAAAAACTTCCGGCTATGATATCCAAAATAAGAACTTTTTGTCAAAACGGTTTATGTGCGATCCTTAGCCTAATAATACTATAAAAGAAATGGCTGCATCTGATAATTGAATCTAATCCATCAGCGGTAGCAACAACACTGCCGCTGAGAATTCCTGTAATTATTTCTACAATACCTATAACCAGTAAAAGTCACAACAGATTTTGCAATCTTTTACCTGCGATGATTCCTTCTTCGACTAAATTGGGCGATTGCTGTGTATTAGTGCCGCTTTTCATTAGATTTTCTTTGAGGTCCGCGAGTTCATCAGTGGTTATTTTCTTTACTATCTTCTACATCGTCCAAATTAATAATTTATTCTAGTATCTTGTCCACACTATTTAAAATTTATGGCTGGTCAATCTTTATAAAAATTCTTTCTAAATACATAATCAAAATTATCAATTTATTAGTAAAATATTATTAATTTTAAATTATTTTGAACGATTTATCCCAAATCTTTTTAAATAATCTAAAGTTCGCTACTATCATTTAATAGTATTATTAATATTCTTATATTAGTTTACATTTGAGTTGGTGCGATCTTTGGGTTTCTATTGATAATATATACATAACAATGTCTCAGACGTTACTTGTGTATATTACCCAAATTGAATGATATCCATGAAATCTATTATTCTAAAATGGGATCAGCCGGATTTGAACCAACGACCTCCAGCGCCCCGAAATTTAACGTCATACCAAGCTGAACTATGATCCACTTCCTATTTTCGTATTATACTATATTATGCACATGGCAAAGTATGTAAAATATGTTATCAGCTTTAATCCTTTGTTTATTAATTTTATGATTATGCTAAAATCAGAATCAATTTCATACTTACAAATCAATTAGTTTCTGGTCAAAAAACGCTACATGAGCATCTTTGTGTTCATCTTCTCGATCATTCATAATCCTCTCGCTGAAAGTTTAAAAATTATGAATAACTTATGGAAGGCACCTGTGGCTCCTGGAGAATTGTAATTTAATATACTGAAGCATGTTGTTCTCAGCATGAAAATTGGATTCATTACAAAATTACCTTCCTTGTCTATCAAGTTTGATCAATTCCAGCAGTTCCACGAATTCTAAAGTCTCTATCTTCTATAATGGGGAAAGAAAACCTCTTTCACTCTATTTATCATATATTGCAAGAAATACATAATCTTCCTTGTAGATTAGATTGAGCATTTCTCTACTGAATAACGTTCTATTTATTTTATTGTTTTCCCTCATAAGTTTGTATGTTTTGGAGGGACAATCTTGTTATAGCCATAGGGTGAAAAACAGGACATGCATTGGTCCTGCTTCTCTGTTTCGTTTACTCTAATTATCAGTAGAGATCCAGAAAAAGGAAATTGTTGGAATTCGATGCTGAATAAATACTATGGTTTGTAAGTTTGTTATATTTTGGTGGTGCTATCCAGTATTCACCTCTCTAAAAAAGTCGGTATACTGATGGATTGTTTTAGTCATATCTAATATATTAATTGAATTGCTTCCAGCGGCGCTGATCGAAATCACATTTAATTTCTTTTATCTTGTTTTCAAAAGGGTTGATATATTCTAGGATAATTTCAGGACTCAAATCACTTCTATTTTTAATGTTTAGAACTTTAGATCGCGTTATGAAAGTTACTTGGTGATTTCACAGCATATCTGGGTTGCTAATCTTTGGGTAATCAGCCGTAATCTACTACGACTCTTTATTGCATAAGATCAGCACTGACATTTAAGATTGGGTTCAAAAATTGATATCTCCTTTTTATCCATCATCATTATCTCCTTTCCTCTAGACCATTTTTTATTCCCATTCAAGTGTTGTGAAAGTGTAGCTAATGCTTTTTCATCATTTGCTACTTCAATTACTCCATCTCTACAAACAAAATATTATTTGCTTGACAATATCTTTTCCAAAATTATAACCATATAAGGCGGCTTGTTGAGATTTTCTTCTTCTCCGGATTATAGATAAAAGGTGCATGGACCTTGCCGGTATTTCTCGAACTAGTGTGCAAACCTGCCCTTTCTTCTTGCTCAATTATTGTTATCTTTGGGGCTCGACAGAGTAGAAATAGCATATGCTAAAGTTGTTCCTAGAATACCTGCACCAATAATTACAACGTGGTTATTATTTATGGTCGAACCTCTTTCATATCTCTTATTATTCTTATACCCGGTCATAGTTACTTTTTTACATCATCAGTGACTGGTTAATCTCGTTTATTTCATGACTTTTATGTTTTCTTCTTTCTACTCCATACCCGATTTAGAATGATAATATATTATCATGTCCGTTGGATAAAAATGAAATTATTGAATGATTTATCAGAATCAGATGCAAGGTGTCGAAGATGGATGCTTTCCCATTCAAGAGTTTATCTATGTTTCCATCAAAATGGAAATTGCTTCCTAGCACCACTGAACATTTCTCGAAGCTTTTCCTTAATATTTCTCAGCCATTTGTCCTTTTTGCTTTTTCACTTCAACTTTTTCAATGTTGTTCTTTTTATCAATTATTTTGAATCATTGAATGGCTGCAAATCCCTTTTCTCCGCACTCTTCAAATACAATATACCAATCTTCTTATTTTAAATCTGTTTTACTTTTATGAATACATGTTATCACATCTATTAGTTTTGAATAAAATGCCTCAAGCCAATTGAAACATGATCTCTCCTGAGGGCTATTTTATGATTCAATTTAAAAACATATCTGTTCTGTCTAAAAATAATTTGCTATACTGGTAAATCACTGTTTTTCAATGTTATTTTGGCTTTCGAATAGTCCGAGCCATTCCTCAATATGGAATCCAAAACGACGTGAGTAGATTAAAGATCATATCCTTTCGGGTATTTTTTGGAATCTAGAATATTACATGCTTCGCCCAAATTAATGATATTTTTTATATCTTTCTAAATCTTTTCAATAAACTGCGTCTTGAGGATATAATCATCAATCATTACTAGTCGTTTTTGGATAACTCACTTTCAAATATGAATTTGAAATCATTATTCACCATCACATCAACTCCTTGAAGCTCACCTTCAAGAATGCGTCACCATTAATGCAATGTCTCTTCAACATTTCATCCAGGTTTAAATACAAAATTTACTTCAGATTTTATAAATTCTTCTACGAGTCCTATCATATTTTGAATGATCTTATTCTGATTCTGTGTATTAAGAACATTACGACTTATGTAAATGTTTTCAATATCTTTAATATATTTAGTATCTCTCTGAATGAAATCTTATCGTTCTTATAAGAGGTTATCAACATTCTATTATTTTTAATATGGGCTATCTCATCTTCTTCATTTAATTCATGCGACATCAAATTTTCAAGATTGATTACAAGGATCATGAAAATTTTTCATCATGGTTTTTTTTTGTTAACTATTTCCAAATATTTTAGTTATTTTTCTATCGAGATATTCTTTTGTCCAGAAGCCAATAATCTCAACAAATACGCTGTTGTCAAATTTTGACAAGACAAAATCTAGTATAAAGCAGTTTTTTGTTTTGTTATAATAGGTTCCGGTTCGCGCTCGATAGTCCATCCTGTTTTAAATAGTTCAAATTTTTGAAAATATATCTTTTCTATTTTGCTGTCAAAGAATCGACTTACGTAGAATTATCCATCAGGTTCTCGATATCGATTTCTTGGATGTTTAAATCCTTTCTATCTTTTGAATCATATTCACTATGGGATTTCTTATTCATTGAAAAGGATCTTTCTTTGATTCGTTGTTTCTTATAAAAGAATTTAAATGCATTTTAATCATTTTATCTGAAGGAAGTGAATTTGGATAGAACTTTTCCAGAAATTTCCAAATTCCTTAAACTAGTTTCTTCATATTTGTTACCCTGAAGAAATATCTGCCTGTAGGTGCCATCTTTCTGATTTCATAATGTTGGGTATTATTTTTGATATCGCGTGCCATATCTATCGGTCAATTTCTTACATTTCAAGCACCTTCAATGGAACAAATTATCGTATTTTCTTTAGAATCTTGGGGTAGTTACCTCTACCTCTAACAAATAAGTAACCGAGCCTTTTTTACTTTACATTGCTCTTTCCCACGAGTTCCTAGATTTAGGTTCGACCCCAAATCTATTCTAATTTTAGGCAGGTAAAGTAAGGTCTGAATCAAAGATACATTATAAAAAAGGTAACTTATCGACACTGTTGGTTCAAAAGTATCTATTATCATGTTTTCATCAAGATCAGACCATTGCTTTTGACAACATCTCGTTGGATATTCCTAGTTTACCAGATATTTTCTCAAGAATTGTTTTCCTTGATTGCTCACTAACGGCGATATTCTGGCTGGCTGATTCATCAAAAACGCTTCTTTAATATCCATCGCAGAGAATTTTTGAAAATTTCAATTGGCTGTTTTGGATCGCTATGATGGGATCTTTTGAGTTAACTAGCGATATGGATCTAAATGTGCATCTTTTTTCTAAAACTGCGGCTAATCCTCTAATGGAAGCATAGTCTTTATAAGTTTGCTCCAGACCCTTAAGAGACTGATTCAACTTTTCCTTTATGCCGCTATTTTGATAGGAAAATTCAAAAACTGTATGACATTTTGGCTGTTCGATGTCTTTAGAGTTCTGTTCCAGAGAACATAAAATGGGATATATTTTATAACTTTTATTATCCAATTTACATCTTAGTAAATCTGAAGATATCATTTCTTATTCACTAACCATTCTCTGATCATCAGACTCGGACTATTAGATGATATTCTCATTTAGTAACACTGATCTTATTTGTCTATTAATTGTTTTTTATTGTTGATCCCTTTGTTTCTTCTGTTGCTAGTGAAGATTTCGCTTGTGTCGGATGAAATTATTTCAATAAGATTAGCCATGTTTTCAGTATCTTTTTTAGGTCTGAGTAATCTTCCTAGTCTTTGAACAAATTCTCTTTTGCTTCCAGTGATACCATTATTATGTATATGTTGGCATCAGGTTATCTGTTCCACGTCGAAACCTTGGTGGTGACAATAATTCTATGCAATCGCTTTCTTGAATTTTTTCAAGATTTCATTCCTTTCTTCATTCTTTGTTCTATGTGTTATGACGGGAATCAAAAATCTGTCTGAAATAATATAGGCCAGTTTAGTATGAACCGTAAAAATTATTGTTTTTCTCACAACTGGTATGGTGTTTTAATATCTTTTCTAATTCTACAATTTTTGCATAGCTGTTGAAACATATCTGGCTTCATTTCTCAAAAAGTAAAAACTTTTCAAAGATTGCTATTGTTTCCAGATAGGATGATTAATCTTTCTAGTCTGATGGGATAAGAAGATCCTTGCTTCTTTTAACAATTGATTATATTGAAAAATTCTCCGTTTATATTGTAAAATTTCGTCTGGCAACATCTCTACCTTAATCTTTTTCAATCTAAATTTGGATAGATGATTATCTTGAGATAGTTCATAAAAATCTTTACTAAACACTATCTTTCCTACTAATTTGTAAATATTCACATGTTTACCATCTTCACGCTCTATTGTTGCTGTTGAACCCATTCGGTAAGGAGAAATGAATTGTTCTCCTATCAATGAATATTATCAGAAGCCAGGTGATATGCTTCATCAAATATCAAAATTCGATTTATTTCCTAGATATGCTGATTTTTAGATAAAGCTGAATCATATGTTGTGATTGTAATACTTTTTATGTCTTTCATAGCCACCTCCGACTTCTCCTATCTAGTTCTTCATCTTTAGGATATTTTCCATTATTCAAACCATTGTTCCATCAGATTTAATGTTGGAACTATTACAAGTGATTGAGGTATTTGTTTTCAATATTGCATTTAACGCAATTATTGTTTTGCCTGCACCGTTGAGCGAATTATCATCCTTTCATATTGTGTGTTATCCATTTATTCAACCTCTTTTGATAGTCCCTTAATTCATTGGTTATTTTGAATTGGTTCCTATTGAGCGGAATGATGTAGTCTCAATGCTTCTCTATAATCAATTTTATTTCTTCGTGAAATAGTGAACTATTTCTGGATAGTAGATACCTAGGGCTGCGATATCTATTACTTCTAGGGTCAAACACTGAATATGAATTGTAGAAAATCACCGTCTAATAGAATAGTGCCCATATCCTATCTTGGCTAAGTCACAGCATTTTTTTTATATGTGATATATCAAGAGGTTTTTTATTTAAATCTATTTCAATTCCCAATGGTGCTAGATTCTACATGTTAATATCATTGGTCTAATTCCTATTTCAAAGTCTTTTCTAACATTTGAATTACCAGGACAGTTCATTCTGCTCCATACCTTCGTGCTATATATTAAAAACTTTTGGTATATTATTCTAATTGATAAGTGAATAGATAAAATTAAAAGGATAGTAGATGAAATAATTATTGATTGCATAAATGTCAGGTGACGAAAGATTATCACAATTTCTAAAAAGAAGGTAAAGATTGGGAAAGAAAACCACCACCAACATAGCGTTTTTTTTTTTAAAACTTCCTGAATATCGTGGCAGACCAGCAACGATAGCAATGAAATTAATCACTCCAATTCAATGGCACTCCCAGTAAAGAGGATTGTAATGGAAATCCTTAAGAAGAAGCAAATTCCATATTGGAATTAATTAGTAAATCTAAAGGTTTTACAATTAGCACAATCTATTGACAGCGTTAACCCTGAAAGGAAAACCATGGTAAAGTGAATCAAATGAGGTATTTGAGATCTGAATATTGATAACTTCGATCCGATACCACCATTACTAGCCTTCTCTGATATTTTAAAATCTAACTTTGGTCAATAACTATTTTTGTTCATCCTCTATTAAGGGGATGAAATGATTAAATATCGACAATACCAGGAAGATATTGTAAATAGGGCGTTATATGAGAATTCACTAGTTGTGATCCCTACGTCATTAGGAAAAACAATTGTTGCCTTATTAGTTAGTCTTGACATTTTACTTAACTGGAAAAAATCAAAGGTTCTAATTCTTGCTCCTACGCGTCCTTTGGTTTTTCAACATTTTCAATTGTTCAAAAAGAATACTTTTCTCTTAGACCAATGTATTGCCTTAACAGGTAAGATAGGACCAGAAATTAGAAAAACAATTTGGGAAATCCTCTTCGTTTAGGGTATGCTTTACTACACCGAGTTGATAAAGAATGATATCCGAGATGGTACACTTAATAAAGATGAATTTTACTTGATTATATTTGATGAAGCCCAAAAACATCCAAAGACTATAGTTAACACATCATTTCTAGACAATTTTACAACAATTCTGATCATGGTAAGCATCCACTGGTCCTGGGATTATCTGCTAGCCCCGGAGCAAAAGAAAAATCAAAGAGATTTGTTCAAATCTATTTATAGAAGCAAATCATGCCAAATCTGAAAGAGATGATGATGTGTTACCATATATCTTTGATACTAACGCAAACATTACTGCATCCGAAATGAATGATCATCAGAAGGATCTATCAACCCTGTTGAATTCCCTTAATTAATGATAAAATCTTATGGCTAATCAATAGCAATTCATAAGAAGAGGAAGGTTGAAAATGTATATAGAAAGGATCTCTTGTCACTTGGAGACTATATAAAATCAAAACTAGATCAAAAAATATGAATTTTTTCTTACTTAGTGCTTTAAAGTTTCAATCTTTATCTTTGATCTTGTTATACTGTCGTGATTTAGTTGAATCTCAAGGCAAGCTTGCCCCTCAAAAAATTCTTAGACAACGCCAAAGATATCCCCGAAAGTAAAACGTATCAGGAACTATTTTTGGTTCACGAGTAAAAGAGATAATCGAAAAATTAAAGGATGATAATAATGAACCTCCACCTAAATTAATCAAAGTGTTATCAGTAGTTAGTCAGTTTCTTGATCTAAAAGAAGACATAAAAACATCCTGGAATTCATCTAGGGATACTGATACTGTTATTACTAAACAGGGTAATTTGAATTACAAAGACTGCAAAGACAAACTAGTAGCTACTAATTATCAAAAAAAGATTTTGATTTTTTCTCAATACCGTGATACGCTTGAAGAAATCACAAACTTTCTAAATTACAATGGTATACCCTGTCGAGGATTCTACGGTCAATCAAATAAAAATGGACAGAAAGGCCTCAGTCAGGATAAACAATTATCAATTCTTGGTGATTTTAAGATGGGAAAGTTCCCGGTACTTGTTGCTACGTCCGTTGCAGAGGAGGGTCTTAATATCCCAAATGTTGATCTAGTACTATTTTATGAACCTGTTCCAAGCGAAATTCGGTTTATACAAAGGAAAGGTAGGACGGGCAGATTTTCCAATGGAATGGTAGTCATTCTAATTTCTAAAAATTCTATCGATACAAAATATTTGGAGATTTCTAAAAGAAAAGTTAATCGGATGAAATCAAGTCTTCAGAATTCAAATTTTACTTTTTGAGAAACATGACAAGAGAACTTTTCAAGAATCCCGACAAAATGCTTGAATCGAACTCTTTTTCCTGTATGAAAAATCCAAACAATATTCTGAATCTGTAAATGAAGATAATTACAACGAAAATATTAATCCCATTTTGGATTCTATTTCTTCAAATTCTAATAAGAAAATTAAAAACCTTGTCAAGAACCTGTCCTATCGTCATCATAGCTCCCATGATTCAGAACAATCTATACCTTTTACAAAAAGAAACTTGGAAGATCTTTATGAAGTCTCATTGAATCTGGATAGAAAGAAATTAGTCAAGCGAGTTCAAAGACAAATACATGACTTACTCGGAAAGGCAGGGAAAACTGGACTAGAAATTTCATATCTAAATGAGGTGGTAGGCATTGATCATCAGATTATTAGAAAGGCAATTGAAAACCTAACCAAAATGAAGCGAACTATATGGCTTAATAAGAATACAATTGCATTAATCGAATCTATCAAGTTTATATCTGGAAGTAAATATTCTGTATCCGTTGAAAAGATTGTAATGGGCAAAGCAATCGTAATCGTTAATGAAAAGTGGTATGCTTCTTTGGAACCTCAGGATTACTTTGGTCCTAGGGCGTTATTAAAAAAGGGTAATACTTTTGATATTATTGGCGAATTATATCGACGTGCAGGGACACTTCATTTGATTGTAAAAAAAATAATCTAGTTATTGATATGGTAGATTACTAAAACCTATATTCTAATAGGTAATCATACTGCAAAGGTGCGACAGTTAGATGATTATGATTATGATTATGTACACCAGAAACCATTATGATTATGAAACCTAGTATGAACCCCAATATGACATCAAATGCAGTTCAAATTAGTATTTTTGATTCTGAAAGCTGTACCATGTACGATATTAGCGCATCTATAAAGATGTAAATCCAGCAAACGCAGTTATTGCATTTTATTTTTCCATTTTCAGTGTGATAGACTTTTGGTAATATTTCTCAACCTAAAAGTCTTTTCTCCATTCCGTATTTTCTGATGGTCAAATTGTCCGTTTTTGTTCTAATTATTGTTAATTTTCTAATATTTTAATAGAAAATATTTCCTTAGTATGTGACAAGTGGTAATACTATATTAAATATCTATATTTATAAGATAATCATACAATCAAGAAAATATCGTTATTTGTATTTAGTTTAAAATGCTAGTCATACAACATCTCTAGGTTATGCCTCCGTCTCTAGCGGATTACATACTTCTGGAATAATTTGGTAAAAGGAGGTAGGTAAGACAATTCTGAGATACTTCGCGAATGCGTTCAAATATCTGTTTGTATTCCCATGAAAGAGAATCGATGTTTAGCCATACATCAATCGATGACTTGGAACGTTCCCATCCTCAGATCCTCCTCCTCCTCCTCCAGCTGCAGCACGCTGCTCCTGTTCAGCTTTGATAATTTGTTCTAATTGTTTCTTCAATTTTTGTCCCTGTTCTCTCAATTGACTCGTCTCAATCTTTAGTTTATTGTCTTTAATAAAATTATTAAATGATTCAATCAATAAAGAGGCTCCTTCAGGATCGGGAATTCCGCTCGAAGATGGAATAAGGATCGCAGCGCATGGAATTTGATTAGATAAACAAGCAGACAACAATCCGCCTGCAATACCCCCTATGAATGTAGTATACTTCTTAGTTGAATCTTCAATCGCTTTTCTATTGAAATTACTTTGTGGGTTAGATCCATCGTCCGGGGCAAATTCGGTCTCACTTCCATTATCTTTTTTTACTTCATCATCTGTAACTTTAATTTCTTTATTTGTGCTCTGTTCCATATTCTCGCTTGCCAAAATCACTGTTTTTCTATCAGAATCAGGTATGCCTTGAACAGGAATTCCATCTAAAACCATCACTTCTTCTATCGAATTTTTCATCGCCCAATCCATTACAGCATCTAGAACAAAATGTATACCATCCATCATTATAGGCGCTTCACATACCAAAACACAAACATTTCCTTCCTTGTTTGCGTATAACCTAAATGGGTGTCTTAACTTACCATCAATAAATATTACTCCGGGAGATATGTAATGAGATTCTACAAATGCAATCTGATACATTTCTAATTTGTCAATTATATAGCTTGTACTAATTGAGCCGACTAGCCCAGGCCCTGGGAATCCGGCAATAAGGATTGTTCGATCTTTTTTTAAGTTATTCAAGTCTGCAATAGTGATAATTTTTGTCGTAATCGGAGTTGTGGTTGCAGTTTCACTACTAGCTGATAATGACGAAGACATAGAATTCATTAATTATCTATACCTCTCATATTTGCTTATTAATTAATATAGTTATTAATGGTTACATGGCAGAAACTTTGAACTAAATACCTTTAGGTTGACCAATTATGGAGGGACTATTCTGATTCTTCACTATTTTATTTCAGTATCTTTGTTTTTATGTGAATAATACATACCTTCTCTGATATAGATTCTGTGTCAAACTCTCACTAACAGATAACATTGTAATTGAATACTAGTTGAAAAAAGATTGTTTAGATCTCAATTCAGTTCGAACGCTTTTATGAACTTAAAAATGATTCAGTTACACAATTTTGTTATTCCCATATATTTTCCTTGAAAGTCCATTTTTTATTAAATAAGAAATTACTAACTGATGCTACTGTGACTCCTATTAAGAGTGAAACATCATATGGAATGCCTGATTCTCTGAGCATATAAATTGACAAGAACTGTATTAGGATGCCCAATGAACTACATCCAATGAACATTCCGTATTGTCTTAAGAATCGTGTCAAATTGACATTTTTGTCTTCGAAAGTCCAGAATTTATTTAGCAAGAAATTTGTGGTTACTGATACGGCTATCCCAACTGCAGTGGCTTGCAAATATCCAAGGTTCCCCAAGATTCCATTTGATAAAAGAATTGATATCAAATAATTTAAAACAAAGCCGCTAAATCCTACGGTATAGAATCTAGCCGCCTTTGAAATAAATCGAACCGATTTTCTCTTTTCTAATTGAGTGTTTTGTTTCTTAGATTTTCTTCCATATCGATAGAGTTTCCAAACTGCCTTAATATACTCCAAAATTATTGGAAAGTTGAGTTTGCTATGTCCGTATTTTCGATCCTTAAAAGTGTAAGGTATCTCTTTCACCTTGACAGTATTTTTTTTCTTTATTAAAATTTCTAACAATATTTTAAATCCATCTGTATTAAATTCCATACCATGAAGTGTATGTTTTGGAAAGGCAAAAAACCCTGACATCGGGTCATAAACATTTTTTAAACATAATCCATATCTGGCAATAAAATTTGCTCCTATACTGAGCAATAATCTTTTAAAGGGCATCCCATTGATAGCTCCGCCTGTAATGTATCTAGAACCGATAATAATGCAGTTGGGTTCTTTCTTTAACTCTGATATCATTCTGTTTATTACCTCGGGAGGATGTGAAAAATCAGCGTCCATGATTAGGACGTTTTGGCCCTCGCTTGTACTAATTCCGTTCACAAGGGCCGAAATCAAGCCAGTCTTTTCTTTTCTATGAATTATCTTTATTGAGGTGCCTGGGTTTACCTGATCTCTATGTAATGTGCTTATTTTTTCCTTGATATATTTTTCTACTATCAAACCAGTTCCATCAGGGGAGTTATCGTCCACAATTATGATTTCTACATTCGTTCCTGCAGGTATATTTGATTGAATTTGATTAAGTAAATCCGTAATATTCTTAGATTCGTTAAAAGTAGGTATGATGATGGATACAAATTTTTTATATTCTGTAGTTTTTGGTATGGTATCACTTACATTTAACATTGTCATTGGTAACCCCTCATCTCACACCATTAATTTATTAAAATACTATATAATACATACGATTGTTTTCTAATATAAGAATAGGTTTGTTAGATTAAAGATTTGGTTTGGATTTAAAATTTGATTAACGATCTTGTAATTTGATCAACAATTTGTATGAATTACAATATGTAGTTTTAAGTCATCTTTTGATGATATCATATTTGTGATTGATTGGCTTTTCATAATTGTTGAAACCTTGACTAATTTTGCCGAATTATTGTTTTTGATTGATGATTTCTATGATTTATTGTAAAAAAAAAACAAAAAAAGTAGATCGGTCTGATTTCCAAACTCATGAATAAAGAAAAAAATTAGATCTTAATCTGAATTAGGAACTATTCTATAGAGATTACCATGGAGATGAGAAAGAACATAAAGATATCCATCTGGGCCCTCCTTGATGTCAGTGGCGATGCCAAATCCACGTCCGAATACAATACCGTCAAGTTCTTGATTATTGTTGGCTACTTTATCTGCCAGATTTCCATTTAGATCCAGACGTGTTCGGTCTTCTATTAGATCAAAATTATACAAATAGTCGTTATTATAGTCAGCAGCAAACATGTCGTTTTGATATTGACTTCCTAACGTATTATTTCTAAGAAATTCTAGAGCAGTTACTCCTACAGACATGTTCCAAGCAAATTCTGGACTACTATATTTTCCTTTATCCGCAAATGTCTCTAAGTTATTTGGTATTGTTACCATCTTGTCTCCAAAATATCCTCTCTCAGGAGGTAGCGGTTGTGCATTCTCAACAGGCCACCAGCCTTGTACTCTTAACCAACCGCTATTGAATCCGGGCTCAACCAAATTAATTTCATCACCGTAACCGGGACCATTTTCCGTATCCCAAAGTTTGTTTGAGATTGGATCAAAGGCAAGACCAAAACCGTTCCTTACTCCATAGCCAAAATACTTATTGAGGGGGCTATGATCAGCTAAAATACCTGTAGTCTTATTTTCTCCAGTCAAAATAGGTTCTCCGTAGGGGGTGATTCTTAATATTCCGCCTCTTCCATCAGGTGGATGACCAGAGGGTACATTAGATGATTCTGCATTGACAGTACTAGCTTCAAATGTACCGGTACAAAATTCATCTTCCCAACAACTATCACCATCCCCAGCAAGGACATAAATGTTACCATCTGGACCTACTTTAATAACTCCGCCATTATGATCTGCTCCTGGTCCCGCAGGTATGTCTAGAATCAGGTTTGGATTGATCAATTTATTGTCTGTCCACTCAAATCGGTATATTCTGTTACCAAGTGGATTTGTATTCTCATCGCATACCGTTGCACCAGAGCATACATCGTTACCATCCTTAAGCGATTGAGTGTAGAAAAGATATATATAGGTTTTTTCATTAGCATCGTTCTTTAAAGTCTGATTAGCAACAGCAATCCCTAACAACCCTCTTTCTATTTTATTTGCGACATTCAAATCGAGAACAGGTTTCTCTAAAAGATTTCCATTTAAGATTCTTTTTATAGTACCATTATTTTTCTCTAATACTAAAATATCATCTTTTCCTACGAACGCCATGGTCGTAGGATAGCTTAGTCCACTCGCTACAAGTTCGACCTTTAGACTCTGGTCAGTCAGTGTGGGCATTTCCAGTTTGGGCGTAGTAATATTCATGTCCTTCTTATCTGATGAATCATTGGTAGTCAAAGCAAACACCATATTGTTATCATCTGCTTGATTTGATCTGATCTCAATGAGACCAAGTCCTCTACTCTCCTTCATATTAGTAAATGGATATTGGTTGGTATTGTAATTACTCGTGGGACTATCCACAAACATCCCTATCCTGTCCGAATCGTGGTATATTTTTCTGATCTCATCTAGATGTTTACCTTGTACGGAATAGTCTAATATATCATGTTTTAGTTGACCGTCTACAACCATCATAACATCATTTGTCTTTAGTGGCTCCTTCAAATAGCGTTCAGGAAATACATCTTTAACATAATTGATTGTGCCATGAACATACATAGGGATCCATGAGAAACTCCGAATCCAATGCTGTCCCATTAGAGTAGTTTCATCATCTAGATTAGTGTTGGATGTAACATAATTTGATATAAATGCAGAAAGCTCAAAAAAAGTTTCATTTGTGTTTGTTCCAATTAGTATCAAAGTACTAATTAATCCAAACATCCCTATCCCTGCTATTCAAGTGATGGATATGATTTTTGGTAATTTATTGTTACCCTCGCGCTTCTTAATTATCAAAGATAATTTATTGCTAACCATAACTATTATAAATCCTGCTGAAATAGAAAATATTGGTAATAGTTCGATAAAATGAAAGTATTTTACTATTCCACCCACATTGGCAATAAATAAAAAGTACGGTATAACCCATAGCAAAAAAATCAAATCGCGTTTTATCAATGTAATTGCTATGCCCCCTGCGATACCCAAAATTATCAATACTGGATCTGCCTGCAAAAGGAATGTGAGAGTATCATTAAAATTTCGTTCTCCACGTTCTACTTGATATAATATACCATTAAGTCCATTTTCAAAATTTCCACTATAGATAATGTAAGCGGGCCAAATAAGGGGAATTAATAACACTGGTATTAACCAAATACCTAAAACCTTGAAACTTCTTTGATGTTTGAATATTAAATATCCAATCAAGGGAATAAATGTGATTATTGGCACTTTTGTAAATATAGCTAAACCCAGCGTAATACCTGATAGTATCACTAATATTTTGCTGTATGGGACTTTGTCCTTTTTCATCTTGCCTGAATAAAGGACCAATAATATTGAACCCAAGAAAAAAGGCAGTAGCAACGAATCCAATAATACCATTTTTAACATCCATGTCAGTGGCATAACTGCGAATAAAATAGCTGCTACAAATCCTACCTTTCGACCGTTCCAAACTTCCCCTATTTTGTATACCAGAAAAGTATCTATTACTGCAAGAACTCCCATTATTAATCGGGGTAGAGTATACAGTTGTTGAATTGATTCTGGACTCTCAAATGACTGTTCTGTTGGGACCTTATAGTCAGTTAATTTTAACATAGATGCTAAAAATATCTGTCCAAAATACGGATGATCATACGGATGATCATAAATAGTGCTTGATTCCTGGGGTCCCTGGCCTTCCATAACTTGCGAAGCCCGCCTCAAGTAATGATCCTCATCAATATATATAGTTGGAAATCCTATTGGGTTCCATAAGTGAGTAAATGCAGATAGTGCAATAGGAATTATGACAATCAAGGCATATCTGATTCTTTTACTTTTATGAACATCGAACTTTATCAATAATCAATTCATCACCAATATTTCATTTTGAAAAAGTTAACACTATAGATGCGTGCTAAAATTCCCAAATAAAAATATTATTGATATTATCAAAATTAAGAATGTTACTCCTGCATTAAATAACGAGTAATATAGTATTTTATTCTAAATAATTTGACCATATTATCATCTTATATATAGCAAGATCGGCTCATTCTTTGTAATGAAAATTATATGTAGATATAAATATAACACACATCTCGATACCAAAGCATGATTAAAATTTTCTGTAATGACAAAAGAAATTTATTTTTGATTATGTTATATATAATCACTCCTTTTTTTATCCTCCTAACAGGTTTTGGAATATCTGCAATACCAGAAGCACTGGGATCAGACTCTAGACCCGATACCGATAATAATCGGTCTGAATCAATTTCCAATCGGAATTCAATCTATTCTTCGATTCCATCCAATATCTCTGTAACAATTGAACCTAAGGATACAGGTACTTTATATCTTTCTGCCATTATTTCTAACGGTGAAATTAATTTTACAAGAAATCTTGATGATGAGTTATTTCCATTTCAGGTAGTCAATTGGTATCAGTTAACGAAATTTACTCCAAATTTTGAAAACTTGTCTAATTTTGATAATTTGAATATTAGTAGCTTGATAGTCGGACAATTGCAGGACTTTGATGAGTTTGCTGATTTACTAGAACAAGCAAGAGTTTATAGTGATGTATCTTTTAATGAGACTTTTATTCTTGAAGTCCCTAATAAGGATGTTAGCTTTATGTTGCTACAAGTAAATTTTTCTAATGGTGACAAGGGGATTTACTATGGTTTGTATGACGGAAATCAACAGACTGAGAAGTCTGAAACTCAATTGCGTCTTAATCCTGAATCAAGCCTCAAGATTTTAGATTCTATATCTGCTGATGAGATTCAGCCAAGCGAACTGTTGTATAATGTTACTCACACTCTGGTTTGTAATGATATATATAAATTAGGATACGAACAGTGTAAGTGACCTAATTGATTTAATTGAATTTGAATCAATACTCTTCATGCGACCAACTTTAACATAAAATGTAGAGCCTTAATTTAAAGATCTGTCCTTATTTCTACTGGACTTCCACCCAAATTAAATCTCATGCTAGTAAAAGGATATTGCTCCATATCATAGTCATCAGCTGTTCCATTAAAATACTTGGTCGAATTCAATCCTACAAAAGCGCTATATAGGTTAGTGGAAGTTGTAAGGTCGCTGTTCCACGATTTATTCCTTGATTCTACACTGTTTACCAAAAAGTCTCTAAAGTATCTGTCTAATACTAGGATGACCTTGTCCTCCTTATTTACTTCTTTATTTTCGGTATAACTCGAGAACGTACCATCGTAGCCATAAATGAACTTATATATCCATGAATAAATAGGGCTGGAAATGATCACAGTCGAATAATTATCCGATGTATTATTGTTTTCTAGGTGATGTGGTGTAGTATCCCATGAATCGATATTTTGGTTGACCTTGCTTGGAGTTACCGGTGGTGGTGTTGAGAAAATCGTCTTGTAAGAATACTGTATAGAGGATTCTGGAGTCCTGCTCAATAGGGTGTTGATGTAAACCATGGATTGATACTGAAAAGATGAAATATTTGTAGATATGAGAACTAAAGTAGAGAAAAATCCTATAAATATGACCACTGAAATTATTGATATTGGAATTATCCTGGCTTTTGAACTACGTTTGATTAACCAATCGATCATTACTCCCGATGCTATACAGAATACTCCAAATATTGGGATCAAATGAAACCAATTTACGTAAGAGATAAAGAAACTAAAAACAATCAGAAATGGAACTATCCATAAAATCAGAAATAAATCTTTTCTAATCACGGCAAAAATGGTGCCGGCCAAGCCCATAACCAGTAGAATTGGATCTATGGAATACAAGTCATAAAGAGCATTCAAAATTGAACCATTCTGTCTTTCTAATTGGGAGATCACTCCTATTGTCCATTGATCAAATTCTCCACTAAGCAATGCATCGATTGGCCATAGTAACGGAATTAATATGGTGGGAATTAAGAATAAGAATATTTGAAATATTTTTCTTTTATAAATATATATATAGAAAGTTAACAAAGGTACCATATCTATCATAGGCGCTTTAGTGAAAATTGATAGTCCAAGCATGATCCCTGAAACAAATATCAAAAAATTACCTGTTTTTACACTCAAATTCTTTGATGACTTGAGATATACTACAATCAAAATTGCAGTCAGTAAGAATGGATATAAGATCGATTCAAGATATATTCTACGCATAGCCCAAGTTAAAGGCATTATTGAAAATAATAAAGATGAGATAATAGCAACATTACGATTATAGTGTATTTTTGTTATTGCGTAAAGAAGGATAGTATCTAAGATGGAAAAAAATCCCATAATTAGTCTGGGAACAATATAGGCCAATTCAACTGAAGAATAATCATTAAGATCTGGTATGATGATGGCTGGAAAGTTAATCATATACAACACGCTTGCCAGAATGATTGGTCCAAAGTAAGGATGATCATAAAAAGATGTATTCCACTCCAAATTTCCAAAGGATAGTAAATGCATTGCTCGATACATATAAATCCCCTCATCTACATGGACACTGGGAAATCCTATAGGATTGAATAGGTGAGTAAAGATTGTGACAGCAATTATCAAAATGAAAATGCAGTACTTGCTTTCATAAAGTGATGTCACCTTGTCCAAGAGAGACATTTAGAACCAAGTACTCCTGTTTCCTAAACTAAGTAGGTTAGGTTGATATAAACTTATAATAATAGTAGACTTTTATCAAGGAAAAAAGAAGATATCTATAATAATATTACAGAAATGGTGATTATGACTGATTTTTTTCTTGATTTGGGACAAATGAGAAAATCCTAAATTTTTATTGCACTGGTAACATATAATGATCTACTAGGTCTATATGGACTTGTTTAAGAAACACCCTATGTCTTATTTTTGACGTTTCTAAATTAAATCGATCATAATATTCTAAAGATTGAGAATTAACAAATGTATTATATTGAATGAAATTTCATCTTAAACATAATGAAAAATATTAGCATTATGAATAGATCTAAATTACATACGCTCTTTATATTGATGGTATCTGCTGTAAGTTTGGTGTTTATGACGTCTCCAAACTCAGTATTTGCACAAGAAAGCGATGCTGCCGCAGCCGAGTCAGATAGCAGAGATCCAATAGCAATTATTAATGAAATTAGAACGTTACTAACTCAGGCTAATAACCAATATGCAGCTCAAGATTTTGCTGGAGCTGAAGCATCAGCCCAAACTGCATACTTGGATAATTTTGAATACTTAGAGGGTCCCCTTGCAGCATTAAACCCAGAATTGATGGAAGCAACTGAGCTCTTGATACGAGAAGATTTGATTGGCGCTATTCAAGATAGAGCACCTTTAACAGAGATCCAAAATCTGATCAATACTATAAACGGTAACTTAGACCAAGCCGAAGTATTATTCCAACAACAACCATAATTTTTTTATTCTTGTCAAATTAAAGATTAAATACTACTATTTTGATTAAGTGCATCCATAATTCTAATCTTAACGTTCCCTGCAGTGGCTCTATCTTATCTCTTTGATTACCTTTAGTAGGACTGATTGAATAATAAATTTCAAAATAGAGGATCAACAGTTCCTTTATATTTGATATTAAGAAAAACTGCTATGATGAATTTATTATCAAGTGCATTTTTGATAATTATACTTTGTACTGCTTTAGTGGTCTCTATTTATTCAAATAATACTTTGCAGTATTCCTTTTCCCAACAAGGGACAAGTTCTTTCTGGACGAGGGGGACAGATATGCCTCGGGTGACGACAGAAGCTACATCCACAAATTTGGGTGATGCGATTTACGTTATAGGTGGATATGATGAAGAGGGTGAAGGTGTGGGCATGGTTGAGATGTACAACGCAACTTCAGACACGTGGGCTGAAAATATTGCCCAATTGCCTGTCCCACTCCATCATACATCTGCAGCTTCAGATCAAGGCATAATCTATGTTGCCGGAGGATATACTGGAGATTGGACAGCTAGTGATAGACTTTTCATTTATGACCCCCAAACCAATCAATGGACACAAGGTAATCCTATGCCAACGCCTAGAGGATATCCCACTGCTGATTTCGTTAATGGTACGTTATATGTGATGGGCGGTGATGGTGGCGAAGGATATGACCGAGCCCTTAACGCTACTGAGAGTTATGATCCAAATACAAATCAGTGGACCATACATAGTTCTATGCCAACTCCCAGACATCATGCGGCATCCGCTGTAGTTGACGGAAATATTTATGTAATTGGGGGAAGAATTGCAGAAGAATTAAACAACGTAGATCTTATTGAGAAATATGATCCTGTTTCGGATCAATGGACTACTGATCTCCAACCCATGCCGTCAAAAAGAAGTGGTATTGCGGCCACATCAGTAAATGGGTCAATTTATGTATTGGGAGGTGAACAAAATCAAGGAACGTTTAATAATAATGAACGTTATGATCCTGCTACTGATACTTGGAGCGAAGAACTTCCCATGATGAATGCTCGACACGGATTGGGTGTTGCTTCATATGATGATAAGATATATGCAATTGGTGGTGGAGCCGAGCGTGGATTCTTTACATCCGGAATGAATGAGATATTTCATTTATCAAACGACACTAATTCGTAAGAATGATTTTACTTAGAGTGACAACAAACTACTACTATTTTTTGAACAGCATGTATAATTGAAGAAATAATTCAATAAAATTTTTTGTTTTTTCTTATTAATCGCTTACATTTAGGGTTTTATGATATCTTATCTTTATTATGTATAGAACTATTGATTTGAAAGAATGATTAATCAATAGGATTAACACACCTGAGGTTACTACGACTATCTATCGGATCCAAAAAAGAATAAATTTGGTGTACGATCTTGGCATCATAAAATGAGATATAAATTTTAAGTTGCAAATCTAGGAGGGACAGTGTTCATTTTCTAGTACCAGAAAAATAGTAATCGACATAGTCTTATTAATTATAGAGATAGAATTGGGGTGTTATACTTACGATATTGTAGTTTTTTTATTTTATCAATTTGTGCCTGGAATTAGTATTTCGTTTATGCTTAAAGCTTGTAATCCTTCATGTTGACCTCCAAATGCAAAAATTCTATCCTTATAGGCAGCAACTGCTAAACCGGATCGATCAGCTTGCATATTGGGTTCTATCGACCACTTATTGGTAACTGGATCGTAACTTTCTACATTCTGATTGGACCCGTCTGCCATTTGACCGCCAAATACATATATTTTTTCACCTAGTGAGTCTGCTGCAAATCCGCTTCTTCTTATGGGCATTGGTTCCATCGATGTCCATTCATCTTTTTTGGGATCGTACCTCATGTTATCATCTAGATTCGTCAAAGCATCATTTATTTCGTTAGGCACTCCATTACCAAACAGTCTGCCGCCTAAAACATAAATATCTCCGTCAACTACAGCGGATGCCGCATGATGTTTTGGACCATTATGATCTGGCATTGGTTTTTTGGTAACCCATGTATTATTTTCTATATTATAAGCAAAATTAGAAGTTACTGGATGATGATCAAAATTTAACCCAGAAATTGCATAAATTGTTCCATTAACTACCTCTGCAACGTGGCAGCACTTAGGTTCGGGTAACGGTGTGCCTTCTGTCCACTCATCCTTTATAGGGTCGTATATAAGCACTTTATCTGTTGTGATTTTATCTTTCAAGAATCCTCCTATTACATAGATTTTCCCGTTATATACAACAGAAGGAGCATGATCTAATGCATATGGTAACGGTGTGCCTTTTGTCCACTCATCCTTTATAGGATCATATATTTCTACGGTACTTACTGCCCCACCATTCCTGTAATCTGCTCCACCGATGATGTAGATTTTATCATTTAGAACGTCTGCAGTAATTTCTGTCCTATTTGAAAGCATATCTTTACCTTTCTCCCATGTCGAATTTTCGACTGCTTTAGCATCAGTCGGATCAATCAAAGTAAAAACTAAAATAAACAGAAATGATGATATTGCTATAACCGCATTACATGATCCCATAATTGAGGAAGATTTCTTTCTAAATGTCTTATAACTTTTTGTTAGATTATCATAATTGATATGTATCTATTTGTTTTGTCTAATACAAAATAATGTGTATTAAACGCCTGCTTTCTTTAGTTCGATCCATTTGTTAATACTCCTGGACTAATGTTCTTTAGTTCTAGTGTAGGTGGTGACAAAGCTCTAATCGAAGTAATTTGATCATTAAGCCAACCCAAGGTTTGGACATTATGTCTGCCTGGTTCGAGGATCATACAGTTGCCAGCATAGCTCTCATGTTCACAAACTTCTACCATGTATCCATCACTCTGATTCGTATCGGTAGTAATTATCAAACTACTAATTGAATCTTGAAACTGTCCATTCAAATTTGGTGTATTTTCATTGATGAGAGTGCTATTACCTGTAAAATTCTTGTGAACAAAAACTTCGGCGGTGAAATGACTGTTGTCATTTACAAGAGCTGTGTCATTTGTAGTTATAGGATCAAAATTCAAGTTTTCAAAATTTGGAGTGGTGGAGTTATTTACGGTAGCTTTTACAATGTCTACCGTGGCAATCATAAATCCTGTAATTAATATTATGAACATTAGGAATAGATTAGTAGGTGTAAATCCTTTCTTCATATTGGAAAAATTAGAAAAGAGTAATAAAAACTTGTACTTGATTCTATATTTTGAAATAGTAATTTATATTATCTTATTTTGTAGCCCGATGCAATTTACAAGGCCTTATTACATTTTATAGGTACAATATGATGGAATGTCGTATCCTGAGAAATAGATGCCACTATTATTAGATCATAACAGCTATTTACCAAAGTTCTTTTCTTTATAAATGGCATCAGTGTTTAACAAAGGTGATCGGCTTAAATCCTTATAAACTGAGAATGAATTAATGGTTTTTCTAAACCAGAATTGTTATTTCCTCAAAATTTAGAGCTGAAATACCGACATAATCAAATCATACTATTTTTTATCCATGTTGAATTGCTGTAATAGCCTTGGACTATCAACTACAAGTTCATGAAATTTATCTATCTCAATAATCTTAATCGGATCCATCAAAATAATTTTATCATTTGATTTGATATTACTAAGGCTATCTTTTTGCTGTAACATGAGTAAATGATTTTTTATATCTGTAGTAATTTCAGTATTGCAAATTTTACTATTATTAATTACATTCAGGGATTCTTGAAGCATTCCTTGAATATGTTCATTTCCTTTATTTTCATGGAAGTGGGGATTTCTTGTTTCGACTTGAAATATTTCCACGCCATGTTGTCTGATGTCCACTGATTTATTGGAAATAATACCTCCATATTTTTCTAAAATATTGATTAGTTCATATGGTTCTACGGAATATCCACTAGAAAAATCTAGGTTTTCTGCAAGAGACATAGAAAGTGAGTGTTCCCCAGCATTACCCGTTGTAATGATATCTCTCTCATATCCGGTGATGTATGAGATCAAGTCATTTAGGTATTTATTACTATATTCAGATATTCTTCCCCATTTTGGAAAATATACTTTGTTGTTTGCTATTTTTGGTTTAGAGTGCCAACATATTCTTACATTACACAGAGGAGAATTTGACATAGCAAAACCCGATGCAAAGATCTTGATATACTCATTTACTGCTCCCGGAAAATAATTGTCACTATCTACAAACCCTACATACTCTTTCTTAAGCAATTTAGATAACAAAATCCCAATTATCATTCCTTCTGCTTTGCCTTGACGAACTTGGTTATTGTTATCCAAAATTGAAGGGTAATTAATCTTGTGGAATATTCTACCAAGGTTGGGATCCGTTTGATGTATTGTGATAATCCTTTTGTTTGAAAACAGAGAATACTGTTTAACCATTTCCACTTCCATAGCGTATCTATCAACGGGATGTCTTTGGCTGTTTGATACTATGATTATTAGACATTCGTTAGGAATACCGCTTAAAACTCCTTCCAAAAGACTCAATTTTTCATCCTTAACCGGGATCACAATTGCCATGGCTTGAAATATTTGTGATAATGTGTCATTGTCAAATGCCGTGGTCGAACTGTTAAGTTCCTGTGAACTGGTACCAAAAGTACACCCGGAATCTATTTCATATATTTTTTGAAGTGAGTGAATCTTTACAGCACCTATGGTTTCAGTATATTTAGGTGGAAAATCTAACCTCATTTATCTTAAGGCGTATATACATAATTATTTAATAATATGATATATTCTGGAAATTAATTCTATGCTTCCCCGGGGTTCAAGTATTTAACTTTAACTATTAGATTTAGTCCTTCAAAATGATTTGGATTTTCTTTAGGAAATCAGATCAATCTTGATCCAAATAGAGATTAAAATTCTAATCTAATTATTGTCACCCAATTTAGTTCTCTTTACTTGGTCAGCTTTTATATCTCTTGTTTGGTAGTTTGTTACTTCATGAAATACTTTATCTATGTGAACAGGATAATTCCAAAGCGTAAGTTTAAGACTTGACTGTTTTGTGATAAAGATTATATGATGCACTCTGGAGTATTGAGTCTTTGTACTGATAATAAATTCCGAATTCAGTGGAAATGATTTATCTCTACCTATCACCTTTCAGTATCAGTCATTACGAAAATGATTTAACAAATTGAGACGAATTGTCTAACTGACATTGTAGCTGAAGAAACATTGTCTGATTGGTTTATTCAATTCCATGTTTTCTACCAACTTTTATTGTCACAAATCATGATGTTATCATATTCGAGGATTGTCATCAATCTTATATTTATTATGGTCAAACTATGATTATGAAACAATTTCTTACACCTCTTCCATGTTTTATTTATATGTTGTCGATCTTTTTTATTGCAGTTTTTTTGGTTCATATATTCAATCCCTCTCTAGCGGCCGGGACTCTCTCCGGCGAATCTATTTGGATGGAGGGTATGGATTTACCCCATCCGAGAACTGAGGTAACGGCAGCTAATTTGGATGAGGCTGTTTATGTGATAGGTGGTTTTACTTTTGATGGTAAAATTACAGATATTATAGAAATGCATAATTCAACTGATAATACTTGGGTTCAAAACATAAAGTCATTACCTTTGCCTCTTCATCATGCTTCTTCAGCCACCTATGGGGGCAAAATTTATGTGGTTGGGGGATATACAGGGAATTGGATCCCTAGTAACAACCTATTCATTTATGATCCAGCTACCAACAATTGGACTGTGGGTAATCCTATGCCTTCACCACGAGGTTCACCAAATGCAAATTTTGTTAATGGAATATTGTATGTAATTGGAGGAGATAGTTATGATCATTCTCAGGTAGTTGTTGAAGGATATGACCCGATTACCACCGAATGGATGACCCTTTCTTCGATGCCTACTGCTAGACATCATGCTGCCTCTGCCGTGGTTGATGGAAATATTTATGTGATCGGGGGTAGACTTACTGGTTCATTAGTAAATGTAGATGTGAATGAGAAATATGATCCTGTTTCGGATCAATGGACTACTGATCTCCAACCCATGCCGTCAAAAAGAAGTGGTATTGCGGCCACATCGGTAAATGGGTCAATTTATGTATTGGGAGGCGAACAAAATCAAGGAACGTTTAATAATAATGAACGTTATGATCCTGCTACTGATACTTGGAGCGAAGAATTGCCAATGCCCACTGCTCGACACGGATTGGGTGTTGCTTCATATGATGATAAGATATTTGCAATAGGTGGAGGCCCACATACTGGATTGACTGTTTCGAATAAGAATGAGATCTATTATTTGAATCACGAGTGAATCTAATTATTGACTCATCTCTGATACTTGTCAAGATTTTCATTAGAATTCAATTTTTGTGGTATGGTCTAAGGTTATCAAAGATTAAGAAATTAGTCATTGAAAGGACATGGACTAATATTCTTTTACTCATTGTTATGTGTTAGGGAGACTCTAATTCCATTGGATAATTCCAGTTAAATTCACTACTATTCCAAAATATTCTTGAAAAATTCAACATTGTTGATGATATTAGTATTTTATGTGATTATTAGTGAAATAATTCTGCAGGGTTGAACATTGATAAATTATTACGAAACCTTAATTAATTTATGATATTTCTCTATATTATTAGACTTATCCATGTTTCATAGAACAAAACTATTGATTTCTTTTTTCGCTATGTCTTTGATTATACTTTCTACTATATCTTCTTCATATTTTCAGGTTTCTTATGGGGCTTATGCAAAAGCCCCTTTATCCCCAACTGGACCCACTATCAATGATGATACCCTTACTGTTGAAAAAGTAGCTGATGGTTTGGACTTTCCTACCAGTATGGCTTTTCTGGGTCCTAATGATATTCTGGTCACTGAGAAAACTACAGGTAAAGTGATGCGAGTTACAAACGGTTTTGTGTCGCCTCAACCAGTACTTGATGTACCGGTAGCAAGTGCAATAGAACGCGGCTTGCTAGGAATAGCTGTGTCAAAACAACCAGACGGAAAAACTTATGTTTTTCTTTCTTATACTGAATCAGGCAATGGTGTAGACGGCAGTGATGTTGACGCTCTTGTTGATCCATTAGGAAATCGATTATATCGTTATGAATTTGTTGATGGTCGATTGATAAATCCAGTGTTATTATTGGATTTAACCGCAATTCCAGTAAATGGTAGGGGTGAGCACAATGGTGGTAAAATTCGAATTGGTCCTGATAATAATGTCTACTATTTTATAGGGGAAGTTGGGGGCCACAGAACCCAGGCCCAAAATATAATAGGTGGGCCGGCCCCGAATGGTCTGGGAGGCGTACTTCGAATCACCCAAGACGGTGGTATAGTAGATCCCGATGATCCAATATTTGGTGAAGGTCTGCCTTTGAATGTCTACTATGCAATGGGTATTCGAAATAGTTTTGGCATGGATTTCGATCCATTGACAGGGAACTTATGGGATACAGAAAATGGACCAGTAGCAGGCGATGAAATTAACCTGGTTTTTCCCGGCTTTAATAGTGGTTGGTTTCAAATCCAGGGCTATGTGGACAAGGATTTACTAGAACATGGTACCACAGAAGCTGATTTGGTATATTTTGGGAAAAGCCAATATGCAGATCCAAAGTTTGTGTGGGACACGACAATAGGTGTGACCGCCCTTAAATTCTTAAATTCACACAGGCTTGGAGATCAATTTGCAAATAATATGTTTGTAGGTGACATCAATAATGGATTATTGTATAGATTTACACTGAACGAGGAACGAAATGCTATTTTCATAAATGATACTTATGTTGGTAATACAGAATTATTAGAAGATAATGAAGTAGATGAGCCTAAAGAAAACCAGCCTCTGATCTTTGGACAAGGTTTCGGGGGAATAACCGATATTCAGGTAGGTCCAGATGGTTACTTGTATGTTTTAAGCTACACGGGATCAATTTATAGAATATTGCCCATATCTGATAGCATTGAATCAAAACCTCAACCAAGCTCACCTTCAAGCTCACCTCCACAAAATGGCACTTTAGCATCCAAAGTCGTATCTGCAGTGATCTTGGGAATAGATGGTGATAATTCCTATTCACCAGAACCAATAGAGATTGAATCTGGACAAACAGTAACGTGGTTTAATGGAGATACCATATCTCATACGGTAACATCTGGACAGGATGGTGACTTGGATGAGGGCAATCTATTTGATTCTGATGCTATAATTCCAAATCAATCTTATAGTCTGACATTTGATACTCCTGGAGAATTCGATTACTATTGTATATATCATCCCACTATGGTTGGTGAAGTAATAGTGAATGGACCAGGTTCATCTTCATCCACATCAGAAGATTCCTCGGACGAAGAGTCAGATGAAGAAGAATAAGAAAATCGAAAATATGGATCCCCTTGGATATCTCAAGCAACTCTTACCAAGATAACCAACTATACTTTCACTCCCCTACCCATTTTTATAACATATTGAACATATTCAGCTATGAAACAATTGATCCATGATCAAAGACTAGAACTACTATCCGACTCTTTTTTGAATCTGCATAGTTATGGGAATGTTGACATCTCTAATTCACAATGGGGAATTTATTATGTTGAGTACTAAAAATGCACTAGCAAATATAGCAGTTAAGAATTTAGAAATTTCTAGAAGGTTTTATGAGAACATTTTGGAACTAGAAAAAATAGACTCTGTTGGAGAAGAAGTAGTGGTTTATAGATGTGGTACATCTGCCATCATAGTATATCAATCACAATTTGCTGGAACGAATAAAGCCACTAGCGCAACTTGGGTAGTGGGTGAGGATATGGATGTTTTGGTAAAGAACCTTAGATCTAAAGGTGTAGAGTTTGAACATTATGACTTGCCTAACACAACATTCAAAGATGATACTCATTTTGATGGTGACATGAAAGTGGCGTGGTTCAAAGATCCTGATGGTAATATCCTAAACATTATTAACAAATGATCTGATACTACTATTCTCCATCCATATAATGGCTGTTCTTTTTGCATTTAAAGTCCAAGAATTCTATATATAACAATAATGCAAAAAGAAAATAGTATATTTAACCTGAAATCGATATGATCAAGAGGCTACTCTTCTTTAATGTTAAATTGCCACTATTATGGTCAGTAGGTGTATAAAAATTAATTTTCTGATTTTTATAATGTGGTAAATAAAAAATACCTTACCATTCATTCAGATAGTAGTGAATGGTAGGTAACACCTTCTATCTTGGTTGTGGCTTATAGTAAGCGCGTGTGGCTAGTAACCTACCGTTAACGTTGTCCTAATTACTTGAATCACTATTTGAGTTTGGACAATGCTGTCGTTGTCGCTGCTGTCGCTGCTGTCGCTGCTGTCGCTGCTGTCGCTGCTGTCGCTGCTGTCGCTGCTGTCGCTGCTGTCGCCAGCATTATCAGTAGATGCTGTGCTGGCACCTGCCTCTGGATCATAGATTGGTCTAAAACAATCCCTTATTTCACTTTCAGATGCAAATCCTTTATCGCCTTCTGATTGAGCCAGACAATTAACAAATTCTTCATAATTGTTTTTTCCTGTTTCGTCATCGCCATCAGATTGAGCAAATACGGAATTACTTGTTATACCGGATGCTGCAAACACTGATACTATCGCAATTACTATGGTGACAGTTATTTTCTTAGTTATATTCATTAAATTTATCTGATTAACATCGTATAAAAGCGGGGACGCATCATTCTACTAATATGGATTTATCCCTTATTTCTCTATACTATATGGAGTTTGCTGTCATACACCATGGATAGTTAGGCACAAAATAAATTTCATTTTTAGGTTTTAGGTTATTAAAAGTACCAATTTTCTACTTCTGGAGTCAGCAAATAGACAACCAGTATTGCAAACCCAAACAGAATAACATATAAAAAAACAGAGTTTACGATATTTAATTACATTTTATTTTTGATTACAAAAATTCATCAAATCTTAATAAAGATATTTTGCCATTCATAGAATCTATTTGGTTAATTAGAGATAGTTTAGGTCTCTAGAAACACATCCTGTTTCATTTAAAAAAATAACCAAACCTCTAAAGACCGATGTTAATTTATTGCCCATTAGTGTGTCAATACAAGTTCAAAAGGTCCACAGAGACCTAAGCTACCGTAGAATGCATAACAATTGACCCTAAAGATTAGATAATGTGATACAATTTCGACATTATTTATATTAATACTAATTGGTAAAAATACAATCTCTGAATGTTTGAACATTTTGTTTCGTATTATTATCGGATTAACTTCAATCTGCTAATATCGTTACAAAGACCTCCAGATTCAGACCGTAGAATATCGGTATTGAGGCGATTAATAATAGTTTATAAAAATTTAGACCAACAATTTTCCAAATCAGATATTGAAGTGTATGAAGATTTTTAGATACATAAAAAAAAGAAAATTTGGTTTTATAAGAAAGGATGTTAGTAGATTGCTATTTATTGTGTTGTTGTGCTGTTATCTGATGTGCTATTGCCCATCATGGTATTAGCGTCCATTCCCATCCCTGTATCTGACAACTGTGTAGTGTTATCAACTGGTGTAGACGAAGAAGAATTCATTGTCATGTTTTCTTGGGCGAATACTTGTGTGCTTGCTCCTATCAATAATACTGATGTAGCCAAAACGGCCATGATTGCAACTGTAAGAATATTGTTCATTAAAAGATCCTAAATAACAATGTTTATAACATTCCACCATTTTTAAAACATGTTATAAATCAGTCCCTATATCTAAAATATCGTAGTCTATTTTTGTAAATCATTGACTCTAGAATTCTACAAATTAACGTTTTATACAAAAGTGTCAGATCATTTGAATTATTTATGTACATATATTTATTTGATACAATAATCGTACTTTTCTTTAAATATAACCCGTATAGTATTTAAATTGAAATGAAGAACATTATCTTCCTGAAATCAGCAATCATATCTATGATTTTTGTAACATTTGGCATAACTTTTGGAGGTTGGACATCAAACAATGAAGTTTCTGCTCAATCAAATAATCAAGAAAATAGCCAGGTTCTAGCTGAATTGATTGCAAATTTAACCAAAGCACAAAATACTGTATCAAGTGATAATTCAACAGTCGCAACCGCTCAACTAACTGCAATAATAGGGGAACTTTCTGATATTCTAGGTAAAATTACAACAGACAACGATGGTCAATATTTAGATACACACACTCACTTCTTTACTCACAATGGCCATACCCATACCGTGACACATACTCATCCTCATCATGCAGATCATCATAGTCATCATGAGAGCTGGACTGAAAAACATCATATCTTTGATCCAAGTAATTGCAAACCAGGTAGAATGTGTTAAATATTCTATCCATCTTATCCGCTCTTAATTTTTTTTTGTGTAAAATATTTGTCATTTAATGGTTTTCATTAGGTGCCGTTACTGTATTTTAATATTTATTTAATAATCTTAACTGCATTGTGTTCCTTAGTCCATAATCAAAAGATATTTGTTTGTTTGATAGACTAATATACCTATCAATTACTGAATCACGGTTAATGGCTTATATTATTGATAATCTCTAATGATACCCTTTTAGGAATTTACTGTGAGATATACAACAAATTTGACTTTACAATTTTTGTCAGCGGGTCTTGCTAACAAATAAAGTCAAACGTGACTAACTTGAACCGAACTTGGTCAATAAATTCGACTATACTCTATATTACTATAACAAAATGACTACTATAATAGGAATCAAAACAACTGAGGGAGTAGTACTTGCATCCGATAAACGCGCTAGTAAGGGCTTCTTTATAGGATCCAAGATAGTACAAAAAATTTCCAAAATAGATGATACCCTTGCAATTGCTATTGCAGGACAGCTGTCCGATGCAGAGCATTTAATCAAAGTTACTGCAGCTGAGAGAAGATTGATAGAACTACGGAGGGGATTCCCACTGAGCGTAAAAGAATCTTCAAGACTGATCGCAAATATCGCCTACTCGGGGCTAAAGAATTATCAACCTTATTACGTCGAGTTACTAGTAGCAGGTGTAGATACCAGCGGATCACATGTAAATGTTGCAGATATGAGTGGTGCGATTACAAATGAAGATTTTGCTGCATCAGGTTCGGGAGCTCCTATAGCTTATGGAGTGCTTGAAAGCCTTTACCATTTAGATATCACAAACGACGAAGCAAAGGAGATTGCTAAAAAGGCTGTTGCAGCGGCAATGGAACGGGATCCAGGCTCTGGCAATGGAATAGATGTTTTAGTCATACCAAAATTGGTAGCAGCCGAACGGGTTGTATTATAAGGGGTAGGAGGATAATAACAAATGTCTGAAGATAATGATTCTGTAGGTTCTCCTTATAGTTTTGGAAATAACAATAGATATCCATACTATTATGGACAAGGTGGTCGCCTGGTCTTAGTAGATAATGCTCTAGAGGCGGTAAATAAGGGGTCAACAACAATTGGGTTAAAAACTTCAGAATTCGCCCTAATTTCAAGCCATATCAAACCCACTTTACCGTTGGTTGATCCTAATGAAAAAATATTTGTAATAGATAAACACATAGGAGCGACTGGAGCAGGCTATATCGCAGATATAGAACATTTAATAGAAGAAATACGACTGCAAGGGCAGAAACATCGCATTTCATATGACAGCTCTATCGACATAAGATCTATCACAAAACATCTAAGTACGTATTTACACAATTACACAATTTATGCTGTAAGACCGCAAGCAGCTTCAATCATCATTGCTGGAGTAGATGAAAATGGAATACATTTGTACCGAGTTGATCCTAGTGGAACTTATTTGAAAGGAAGTGGGTTTGCAATAGGTCACGCTTCCGATGTGGCACTAGAGGTGATTCAAAAGGGATATGATACAAATATGAATATTGAACAAGCATTGAAATTGTCAAATGAATCTATAGAAAAAGCAATCGGAGAAAAACCTGTGGTTGAGTCGGGGATAGTTACTTCAAAAGGCTTTACAAAATTAAAGCAATAGTTATAACATAAAGTGATAATGTTGCCTTGGTATCAAACAATCCTTTACATGAAGCGATGATTCCTAACTACATTTTTTTGATACCTTATTAATTTACAAGAGGTCCATAATGTGAGAGAAAATATATTGATTACTTGAAATCTTGTATCTTGCCATATTCTTAATTCCCGGTTTAGGTGAAAGTCATAACAGACTGAGTTTTATATTTCTTCAATTATTCCTATCGTGCGAAACTTTTATGTCATTAGCGCAAATAGGAGTATATTCCTTTTCTGGTTTTACTTCTTCAAGTAAATTCTCTTGCAGAATTTTTATTATTTCCTCCATTATCCTGTTTGAGTAATACATGGCTTCCACCTTCTCACTATCAGATCCTGCATCAGTATCTACAATAATATCTTCTGATAGAATACTAACATTAATCTGAAATATTTTATTACTACTGTGTTTATCTACTGCTATCCACTGAAGTCTAAAACCTGTTTCTTTTTTTATCAGGCCGAACCATCTTAAATTGCCAAACCATTTCCCGGCCAAATGATCCACTATGAGTTCGATGTTACTCTTTACGGGCATATAGATCTGGATTAATTGCTTATATTTTCTATGTTTTTTTGTTTTATCAATTTCTATCTCTTCATTTATAAGATTATCTTCCAATATTGGATTGAAGTTATACACTTTTCTTTCAACCAACATGTACCCCGATGATGTTCTCTCAACTAGGTCCAAATCCAAAAGTCTTTTTAATGCTCTTGATAGACTTTGTTGGTGAATATCAAGTTTTCTCTCAAGAGCTTTAAATGAATATGTTGACAACATTTCTTTTCGTAACAATGATAAAATTTTCTTATCGTTATTACGAATATCATTGATAGATATTTTGAGCTCCTTGTTATTTACATGAGGATCCGTTTTCTGTTTTGAATTTAATGAAAAGTCATTATAATATATTCTTAATTTAGTTGTCTTATTTTGAAAATTGTTGCCAGCGTGAAGAAGCTCCATATAGTTTTGGATGTTACCAATGTCATTAGATTCATATTGTGGTAACAATAACTTTGTCATTTGCAATTCTAATACCACCCGCTGCCTAGATACGGAGATAATTTTACAAGAGTTGATGCAGAAATTTTCCCAAACATATATTCTATTTCATTCATGGATAATTCTATCCTCAATTCCATATTCTATATATGGATTAATCCGCTTAAATACTTATTTCACGGACTTTTTTGTCTATTTGCCATAAATCTTCGTACAGAAATTGATTAAGGGAAGGACAATTTCATCTCATTATGACTAGAGTGATAAATGCCTAAATTCTATTTCTTGTTACTGAATTCTAATAACTGAGTTTCATTAATTTGGATCCATTTTTTTGTTACACGTACATTTGGAAATGGGCCCGACGTAGAAAGCCCTACTTGTTACTTAGGAAAAGCTTTTCACAGCTGTTTATATCTCCATTTACTAATATATCTGACAGAAAATTTTTGTTCATACCCTAATTATTATTAATAAATCCAAAATTGGTAATAAAAAATACCAATGTAAGGTATCTATGTGAACTAGCAAATAGGTAAGGAATTTATATTAGTATGTACTAATACAAAAAATGGATCTTGATCAAAATTTTACCCTAACAAGGCTTGAAAGAAGATTAATCTTTTCATTTAGTTTAACAATTTTTTTAGTAGCTGGAATGGTTATTTCGACCAGTACTGCTTCTGTTGCATATGGACAGATAGAAGATACTGAAGTCGGTGTGTTCAATCATACTCAGACCGATTCTTCAGGAAACACAACTTGGATAAACTCTGGTAACTGGTCTATGACTGGTATAAATTCGTCATCTCCCACCTTGACTGCCATTATTGAAATGGTCAAACCGAACGGAAGCGCAGGACACGAACATGAGATAAATGATTTCAAATTAATAGGATCGCCAGTTGTAGAAAATCAAACGGTCCACCTTAATGGTACCTCGACTATAACCATGAGAGACGGGCCGGTTACAAGTGAACCCACAGTAATCGCCTTATCCCAGGAAAAAATTGATATTTACTTTAATCCTGAGAACATAAATAATCACTTTGAGAATCAGTCAATATCAGGAATAGTGAATTGAGTGCACCAAAATTTTGATATGTAATAAATAAATCTCTTTTTTATAATATTTCAGCAGTTTTATTGATTTCATAACAATAATTTTTCTACAATTAAAAATCATTCCGTAAACCCTTTTATATCTTGGGATATTGCTTGATTTTGATTTTGAAGCTGTACATGTAACTCTAACAAGTAGTGCTAATAAGTCGATATCATACCGTCTATTACTAGTGCAGTTTATGATATGTTAACAGTTCTCTGTATGAATAACACTGAAGTCAAGATTCTGCTCTTCTACAAAATGAACCAATTATTTTAAGGTGTAAGATAACTCTGTAAAGGGTAAATATTAGGTCCTTACTCTAAAGATTTTTGAAGTAAAAATGTTCGACTTGTATATCACTTGCAGTTACATGTTTTTAGATTAATTATGAAATATATTATTCTACCTTGCATACAAACTCAGTAAATATTAATAAAAGAACTCCCTTAAATTCTTATTATATTCTAGATATACCTTTAAGCAACAAACCATTTGAGTCCAACCTTGGCAGTTACTATATGATTCGTCTAGCGATGGCTGGTCTTCATTTATCCAGCCTGCCTCTGAAATCGTTACTAATGTCATGTCATCTCCAAGCTGTTCAAAGTCTATCTCTACAGTCAAGCGATTAGATTCAACTGCACTGGCCCATTCAAAAACGATTTTTTGGTTCTTAACAGTCTGTTTTACGTATACTGAAAAAGCACCGGGATAATCATGAAAATCCCACATGACCTCTGTTCCTTCATCGAGTGGTCCACTTGCTCCACCTGTGGTAAAATATCTGCTTAATTTCTTTGGATTATAGACTGCGTCATATACTTCCTCGATAGGCTTTTTTATCTTGGCTTGAACTCTAAATTTCAAATTCATGAATATACGCCGTTGTAAGGTTTATTAGTAGTATATGTTATATAAATGTAACATGTATTCAGAGAGGGAGTATGACCATATCCTTAAGGCACTGGGTCATGCTGGCAGACGCGAAATCCTTGATTTGATAAAGGATAAACCACATACAACGTCAGAATTGTGTCTAATCTTAAAAAAAATGGATAGATGTACGGTAATGCAACATTTAAACGTCTTAGAAAAAGCTGATTTGATCCTAGTAAAACATAGTGGCAAATACCGATGGAATTACATTAACCTTCTTCCTATTCGGGAATTACATGATCGCTGGATATCCAAATTTTCTCTGGATACCATAGACATACTTACAAAGTAGAAACAAGATATAGAATGAAATCCCTGAACACCGAAATCTGAATTCTGATTCAAAAGATGCATTGAATTATTCATGAGCGTATGTTAAATGGTTACTGCATTTGCATTTAGGTGTATTGATTTCTTGGATCAGATTGAAATCGATTTTATAAAGAGGAACAGTATGATTATCCATTTGTTTTGTTACTAATATGATTAAATTAAATATGCCAAATAATATTTTATTTTTGAAAGCCGGTAACAGACCTTATTTGAAAAATTTAATAAGGCGTTTCAAAAAGGATAAAAATTGATTCTCAACAGCTAATTCGGTACGGAGTTTATATCAATTAAAAATTCATGCTACTTTAGATGATAACATGTGATCCAAGTAGATTGTAAGGTACAATTCCAAGGTCCCTAATTACTCAGAATATCATTCCATAACGTTTATTTATTTTGATTATAAAGTAGTCATATGAGGTATCAAAAATACTTTTTATTTCTGTCAGTTCTTGCCATCATGTCACTAGTATTACCGTTTAATATACCAATAAAAGGATTATTAGCTCAAAATTTTACCTCGAATATCGATGCTTCATTTCTCAGTGAAGAAGATAATAAATTATATCTTCTAAAAGGCGACCAATATGTTCGCCTTACATTTTACGTGGGTCAGGGCGCAACGATGGATAGTGGTTATCCTCAACCAATCAGTAATTGGGTTGGCCTTCCCATTAATTTTACCTCGAATATCGATGCTTCATTTCTCAGTGAAGAAGATAATAAATTATATCTTCTAAAAGGCGACCAATATGTTCGCCTTACATTTTACGTGGGTCAGGGCGCAACGATGGATAGTGGTTATCCTCAACCAATCAGTAATTGGGTGGACCCCCCAGATTCTTAGGCTCAAATAAAGGTTATATCTATATGTCTACAGAACTTTTATTTTTTTTGTTTTCTCATAATGTCCTAGATCTTTTCAAACATTAATGAATTTAATTGATTTACAAAAGATTCGTGAATCGAAACTACGTCTATTTTTTTTACTTATACGTATTCCTTTTGTTGTTTTAATAGATTGTTTCCCATACTCATTACGTACCAATTACTGGGAAAATATTTTGAGTGAAAAAAAATCAAATAATCAAACCGATTATTTCGTTATTTATCAATATTAAATATTGTATGCCTTTTCTAATACAATAAGAGTACTAATGCTTGGTTAGTTGTTAGTCAGGTGCGTTCTGCTCCCAGACCTTAAAAAGTTAGGTTATAGAATACTAATATTCCTTATGTAATATACAAAATACTACCACTAACAACAAGCTTGATAGATTCTTACACACCTAATTGAGATCCCTACTAAACACCAAAATTTTATACAACTGATTTTAATTATTCATTGGCACCACAAAGGTCATTTATTGGTCAATCAAGGCAACTATGAATGATTTAGTAGCTTATACTAAATCAAATAAAAATAAAAATTTTCCTCTGATTATTACTTACTTGAAAGTATCTGCAAGTCAAAAGCTTTTATCAAATTCGGATGAATCTGAGTATGAACGATCATCATTATATCAGTTGGTGGAACTTTGGATTCTATCGAATTTACAAGTTGCATAATACCGTCTTCCAGATTATTACTATATGTGGAAGTGCCGTTTTGGGATATTATGGGTTTAAGTTCTTTATTAAAAATATCCAATAGTTTTTCAGCCATGCCTTCTGCACTCTGATAATTTGCCATATTTACTATAGATTTATTAGTATTCCAATTGGTATCTGAATTATTAATTGATGGCGGCATATCCATCATCATGTTCATATCCATGTTACTATTGCTATTAGAATTATAGCTATTATTATTTTCAACCACCGATCCGTTGTTCATATTTCCCATATTTCCCATATCGGTCATATCAAAGTCAACACTATAGGCATCGCCATAATTCCTTAGTACTTCGTCTACTCCATCAGCAAATCTCATAGGATGGATTGAGCCACTGTTGTTATCCTTTTTTGGACTAAATATATTTGATATGAACATACTAACTTGATTTAGAAAGTTAGAATCTTCTGATTGTTTTTTAGCTTCCGTTAGAGTTATGACTTTATCTACATTCGTATTGATACTTGCAACTAATTGATCTGATTGTTCTAGTTTTTGTTTTTCACCTTGAACTGAAGAAGGGGTATTTGAAAATGAAGATGTCAAGTTGCGCAAATTTTCTACTGCTAATTTAAGATCATCTCCAATTTTTTTATCCTGTTTAACTATTTCTACCAACAAGTCCCAGTAAAAAATACTAACAGCTTCATCAGCATGTTTTTGAGCCAAAGTTATATTATTATTTACCAGGTTTGACTGAACAAGATTAGATTCGGTCTGAAATTGATCTAAAGACGAGAGAAATGAAGCATAATTATGTGGAGGAAAATTGTGACCATACGGATTTTGGTAAAAAGCAGAATCAGGACTAATATTTGTATTACTATGGATGATTATGCTAAATAAAATACCTAACACTAATAGAATTGATAGTGTATTTTTCCGATTCACAATGATAAAATTATGTCTAAATGTTATAATAATACTTCGTTTGATTACAATTAACAATCTATAGTTTAATGGCAAATCATTTGTTGATATAATAAATGCTCTAATTTATCTATAATAAACCAGGATACAATAAAATTCAATTGTTTTTTTTTACTGGTTGTAACTTTAACAGGTTATTCTCATTTAGCAATGAATATCTTGATTGAGACGTGTTTTTATTAAAGTGAAATGTTAATTTTCATATAGAAATACTACCAATATTATGAAGATATAATATTTTCATAGTATATTAGGAGACAAGGAACATGGATATCCTCTTGTTAAAAGCATTTACAAATTCTTCAACTATTTGTACCTGTTCTTTGGTCAACCTTTCATATTGTATCGAATCGGAATCCCTATTTATCTTGTTGTCCATTATTTTTGCCACTTCTCTAATCGTTTTATTCATAGAGTGTTTATGAATCCCAGATATTTATAGGTATTGGTATCTATTGGCAATTTGAAACAATAATATTGTATTGGAGGTCCGAGGAATATAAAATATTTTAACCGCTTTCCAAGTTATCTCCAAATAAACTTAATACAAGGGTTTTTGAGTACACTTACAGAATTGGGAACCAGGATTCTGAATATTTTATCCATTCTGAAGTTTAGAGTCGCATATTAGAACACAATTTTCAGAAGACATGCGTGATTGAAGTCTTTGTATTGATAGTTTTGACAAATCATTGGTCAATATTGGCCATTTATTCATCATTCGGTCTATTCATAAGCAGTTTAACTCTACTACCAATTAATATCTTAAAAAAAATTCAACCTTGGGTTTCGATTAGTTGGGGAAAATGAGCGTGTATCCAATAGTCAATGATTTTCTTCATCAGATTAGAGTAATCCTATGGATATTGATTCTACCCTTTAATTCAAATCCTTTCTATACTCGAAAATATCAATATTGAAAAGAGAGGTTATCTCCGTAGAAAAGAAATATCATATTCTGATTCTTTAGTAGATATGGATTTTAAGTCAGGACAATTGCTAAATACCATATCTAATTTTTTGTAATTCCGACTGGGATTGATTTGATGTAGTCCCTTTTTCATAAGATGCAAGAAAATTTTCCTTATTTCCTTCCAGTGTAAATAAATTATTTATTATTTCACTGGCCTTTTGTTTACATTGTTCTTCAAAAGCGAATGGGGCAATTAATCCTACTACTACTGCAGTTACGATGATTATTGGAATAGATAAGATTATGATGATCTTTTGACTCTTTTCCATGATATATTGAATTAGTTAAATCGTATTATAATAAAGATATCATTTAGGTCTTGTTAATTGAGATGGATTCATATCTACTCATCTTCTTTGCAGTCTGATAATCTGTTTATCTTCTTTTTACATTGTTACTTACGGTCCGATATCTTTGTATTACATTGGCAGTGATATCGACATCGCTAATTTCTTTCCTTCAAATCTATCGATCTGTATAGGCTAGCGGTTACTATTTCCGGGGTGACCTACTAATGAATATCATTTGGTGTCTATTGCTGTCATGATATGTCGTACAATGATCCTGTGATCTTAAATGATGATACTCAGAATTAGTTTTATTGTCATGGGTAGGTGCAAGATGTAAGTTAAGCTAACGAATTAATCTGATGTTTTGGGATTTGTACTGCCCAAGCCAGAAATATTAAGAATTGTCATAGCATATTGCGTATGACTGTACAGTTAATGCTGAATCCAAACTTGAACTAGTGGTAATCTTAGTGGTAAATGTGCTAAGAGAATCCGGAATTGCAGAGTAAGAAATTACATTTCCATCAGAAATATCATAAATAGACCCTCCTCCTAAGATCAAGTCACCATTGTGGCAAGATGCCGTAGAGGAATAAGGATTACCTCCAGATTTATCAGTCGGTCCATGAATTATGTATATTTTTCCATCTAAAGATGATGAACCAGTTGAAGATGATGAACCAGTTGAAGATGATGAACCAGTTGAAGATGATGAACCAGTTGAAGATGATGAACCCGAGACCACTATATTATTTGTGGTATCTGTGGAACTACTTACATGATTAGCATCAGCTGAACAACCTATATTAGATGTGCCTTTGGGACCAGTTGGACAACCTACACCTCCAATACTTTTCGCATTACCTTGACCTGGTTGGCCTCCAGCATTACCTTGACCTAGTTGGCCTCCAGCATTACCTTGACCTAGTTGGCCTCCAGCATTACCTTGACCTAGTTGGCCTCCAGCATTACCTTGACCTAGTTGGCCTCCAGCATTCTCCATGTCTTGATTACCGAAGTGAAAATTACCTCTTTGTGCTAACGAAAAATTTAGCAGACCGGGACTATAAGGAATGGTTAAAATTATGAAAATTAATCCACACATTAATAGTGTACTACTTAGAAAAGTCATGATTTAGAAATCAGAGAATGGTAATATAGATTTTATTCATCATAGTTTATCATTATGCTTCTGCCTTGACAACAATAGATAATCCATAGTATTTTTCTCGTGTGTTTGGTCTCCATGTATATATGGTTTGATCTTGTCTGAATTTGTTTATTTGTCGCTGGATGACATTTTTCCAAAGTTTAAGCAATGCGTTTCCTCTTTTCTTATTTGACACACCTATACGAGTATGAGGAATGAATCTATCAAAAGAAACTTAATAATTGAGTATGATAAATGTTAACATCTATGAATTTTGTTATTGGATATCCTTAATTCTTTGAGAATGTAAGCCAAAATGCGAATCATTGTCAATTATTTTTCAATCCTTGAGCAACTAATATTGAATAACATCCCAACCCGCATTTTTCACAAATTGGCTTCATTGCTTTACTATCGGAGCTTCCAATACAACAAGGCTGTTTTGACTTTCCTTTATGATCTAACGATAATATTGCCCACGAAGGACAGTCCACCGGGGTAGTCTTAATCCCTCCCCAATTTCCTTTCATTAATTCTAGTTGCTTTTCTGTGTTCATGATAAAATCTGGATATTTAGTTCTTAACCTTTGAATATTATTAATTATTTCCGTTCTTGTATCACCGAATGGTAACCAAAGTGGATCATTGTCTGCAAAGGGGGTGTGAAATTGAAACCCTATTTTATTTATCGTATCTTTCCATTCATCAATTAGATTTTCTATGGTGGCATAATTTAGAGAATTTATGGTCATTGTGATCCAAATGTCCTTCCAAGCTGGTTTTCCGTTGCGATCGGGTCCGGAGATATAGTCTAAAATATTCTTTTTGGTTTTCGCATAAGCGCCTTTTCCTCTAATGCTATCATGTACCTGTTCTGTACCATCAAGGGATACCCAATAAAAGTAAAGGTTGTCAAATCTTACTAAAGGATAAGTACCATTTGTTACTACACATATTCTTCTAGGCATCTCGTCACAAAAAACCTTTATAATGTCTTGGCGCATCATGGGCTCGCCTCCAACGAGTGTAACTACATAAACATGATGTTTTTTAAAGGTCTGTTTTATTATTTCTTTCCAGTCCCCGGAACTCAACTCGTCTAATTCATTTCTTCTAGTTTTCCACCAGTAACAATGGGAACAATGTAAATTACAGACGTTGATAATGTCTGCAGAACCATAGATAAATGGTTTAGATTTAAAAAACTTTATAGACATATATTTACTTATGATACTAAAAATTGTAGGAGCGTCTTTTATTATATCGGTTATACCCATACCGTATACAAGGTCTACCAATAGTAATCATTAATTGTATAGATTCCAAAGTATATTAATAATACCTGTAATTTGGAGATATTTTTCAGTGGATCTGCACTCATTGGAAAAGGGCTAAACATTCTATATCTCCTTTACGAAATGAAGTCCAATTCAAATAGTATATCGTTAATGGATTATTTGGATAATATTATCAATAATGACATAGAAATATTTCATGGTCAAGGTTTGTCATTTGTCATTTCTACTCGTAATAGTTGGTTTAGTTCAAATCCCGGATTTTATCCAATGTACAGGTAATTGACAATGTATGATCCCTATATTATTTCCATATCTTGTTTCTATACCACTTCACGGAGGAATTTAGAATTCAAGAAATTGTTCTAAATTGTAAGAAACCTCAATCTGCAACAATAATTGTTTGTTTCTTTCTATCTCTCTCTGGAGGTATATCGAGGCATTTTTCTAAACTTTCGCTCAAACAAACCCAAGTCATTTTCCATCAATCGAGCAATGTCGATATAAATGGATACCATTTATGATCTCTAGATAGTATTAAGCATGTTATCCGGTGCGGTAAACAGCTATTTTGTCTTGAAAAGATTAACTCAAATGATCAATTATGTCCTAGCTATTTTATTTGTTAATCTAGTCCCAAATCATGCTGTTTACTATTAGATTAATAGTTCACATGAAGGAATCATTTTTAATAGATATCAAAATGATGATTAACATGAGCTGAAAACGGTATTCATCATAATATACTTAAGAACCATGGCATGTATATAGTAATATGGTAATAGAAAAAAGTTATAATAATAATCACCTTCCCTTTATGTCATTAGATTCTCTTCATAAAAGCACATTAATCAATCAAACTAAAAATGAAAGTATGGGTGTCCTTGCTGAAGAACAATCAACTGAAGATGTAGAAACATCTTTTCGCCAAAGATACTCTCAAGAACTAAGAACCAAGAAGCAGCAAATATATGATATGGAAAGAGGATTTAATGAGTTAGACGACGAAAGAAGAAGTGTTAGACAGCAAATGATGCGAACTCCTGGACGACGAGGAGAGATTATAAAAGAAGAAGAAATCTCTAAGGAATTTAGTAGGAGATTTTATGAAACTCCAGAGATACGTGCAAACTAGATCTCCTTCGCTGTCTCATAGTATCATGATTTTTATATAGTTTCTTCTCTAAAAATAGAATTTTTACCAGTTTACAGAATTATATTTCATATTAGTGATATTTATTCGCCTTTTGGTAACGCTATCATTATGATCTAGTCTTGCTTATAACACATGTATATGAGTAGGTTTTTCCAAACAGAACTTGAAACTCATCACCCTGACACCGCACTTTTTCTTTGATCTTGTGTTTTATTCCTTGCACATTCATAATGACCATCAAATTTTGAACTGGTAAAATATGTCCAAACAGTATCTATTCAAGATAGGGGCAAAAGTTTCAACCAAGTATGCTTAAACCATGAAACGAAAGGGTTTTGAGCCCTATTGACCTCTAATTATTATGCATTACCATTAACGGCTATTACCAAATCTTGAGAATTGTTGCATGAGATGACGGTTAGATAGTGAATGAAATCTTTGTTAGGTTCAATTGCAATTCTTTATATCTGGATTTAGTTTGATTATATATGTCATTTAATATTTTCTTGATAATCCTTAATATCGTATCATGTATATCATAAGTTGTGAGTAACATGAATAATATTCAATTGTTAATGTGTAAGAATTGTACCCATTCAAAGAATGAGGCTAGACAACAACCCAGTGGTCCAAGATTTTATGATCATCGCTGTTTATTTTGTAAGTGCCAACAATTCACCTAAAATTGTATTTTATTCTTTATCCGTTTTTCTCATTTAATGACAGGAGTACCTGCTCCTACTTGAACACAGGTGCATTTCTGAGATATTTCTGATTCATACTACTCATTATTATCGCCATTTTCTCCGAAATTTTCTATATGCAAACAGAATATGAGTATCTAGTTTATTTATTAATTAAAATCGACAAATCATCTATTTATCAATATATATCAAGTCCATCTCAGACAAACATTCCATTAACTGTTGCTTTTAGTGTGCAATTTAAATACCTTGAAAATAACCGTATTCAATGCTTCTAGCAATTCTGAACGTCATCATATCAAAAGACAAATTCTATTTTGATGATTCATCCAATTGAAGTCCGAGGAGTCTCAAATCCTAAAGAGATATCCAAATAATCCTATACTTATTCCTAATAAGAATAACTGGTGGGAGTCTGAAGCTGTTTTTAACTGTGCCATATTAAATGATGGAAAAAAAATTCACATGCTTTATCGTGCGATCGGTGAATACGAGCACTACCTTTCAAGAATAGGTTATGCATCTAGTGATGATGGTTACCTCTTTAGTAGACGTGATAGGATAGCGTTTGAGCCAACAGTGGACTACGAAAAATATGGTATCGAAGATCCCCGATTGTCCGAAATCGACAATCAATTTTACATTACTTATGTAGTATTACCTGATCGTCCAACAAAAGGGCCAATGGTATCAACTGCATTAGCAACTACTAGAGATTTTTCCAAATTTGAAAGACTGGGCATCATTACAAATGAAGGGATGGATAACAAAGATGTGGTTCTTTTTCCAACCAAATTTTCATCTAAAAATACCATCAATAGTGAAAAGATGACTTATTTCTGTTTGCATAGGCCAGGTTCATGGGTAGGTGACGCATACGGAATAGATAAACCCAGTATATGGATTGGAGAGGGGACTACATTGACAAGTTTTGCAACGCATAATTTGCTCATGAAACCGGAACAAAAGTGGGAAGAATTAAAGATCGGTGCTGGTTCTCCGCCTATTAGAACAAAATATGGGTGGTTGGTGATATATCATGGTGTGAGTGCATCCAGAACCTATAGTGCTGGGGCTGCACTTCTAGATTTAGAAGATCCACATAAAATAATTTGTAGAAGCAAAGAACCCGTTCTAGTACCTACTACACAATATGAGAAATATGGCGATGTAAACAATGTGGTCTTTCCTACTGGCGCTTGTATTCTCAATGGAGAACTTTTTGTTTATTATGGTGGTGCAGACAAGGTGTGCTGTGTTGCCACTATTAAGATAACCGAATCTTGTGGATTATATTTTTCAAAATAGTTAATGTATCAAGGTTGTTATCTTGATGAACTAGTGTAGGATTAAGAAAACTGTTTTCATGGTAGGATATAATAAAAATAAAAAGACAATTTCACCGGCCGTCATCGTAAATTATTTTCTTTTATATAAAATGTAATTCTGTAACTATTCGAATTAATATCTTTTACATCATCTATTAAATGATTTGACATGCAGTGAAACCAAATTCAGAACCATGTTTTTTCATGCTCTAAGCAGAGATTTAAACAAAATAATCTATTTTCTAATGTATGAATCCATTGAGTATATAACATAGGTGTCGGTCATAATAAACTTAGAAAATTATAAAACTTCTATTATGGACTGACATAAGGGAATAGATTGTTTTTGATTCCCTCTTTCTCGCCTAAAACAGTGGTATAAAGTGCATAATGCTGCAATGCAACATTATCCCATGTTAATTCCTTATTGAATTCATCAATTCTTTTAGTATATTGAGAGTAATTAGCCCCTAGTTTCTTTATTGCTTTGGCAAATTCGTTAGGTCTTCTTTTCACCACTATTCCAAGTCCTTTATTTGCAAATTCTCTAAAGAACCCTAAATCAGTTGCTATAAATGGTAACCCGTGAGCTAGTGCATCAAACATTACCCCCGAACCTGAAGTTACAGTATAAGGAAGGATAATTATGTCACATGCATAAAAAAGAATTGAAAGTTCTTTATCTGTTAAGAATCCTCGATTCAAATTAATTATTTTACTATATGATGTATCTTTCCTTTCTGTGTTAAGAACTCTTATCTGGTTATCATGACCTTCGATTGAAGACGGCTTTATCGTTTTGAATAAATTTTCAGACTGATTAATTACCATCGCCCAATCATTTGGAATATCCAAATTATTTAGTATGTCCCAGCCTTTTGTATGAGTCATAAATCCAAAGAATAGAGCTATTTTACGATTTAGTGGTAAGGAATATGCCTCTCTAGCCTCTTTTTTCTTTAAGGGCATATTCAAATTTGGTTCTGCACCATGATATATGACAGTAAAATTTTTCAACGATTTTTCATCGTTCGGCTATCAATTTTTGCCAAGTAATTTGAAAATACAATGCTGGCCTGACTCAAATGCATTTTTTGTTTATTTGCGGTATTAAAAGATCGGTAGTTTATGAAGCGTTTCCAATAGGCTATTATTTGTTTGCTCAAATTAATCGGAAAAGTAATCATTTTTTTATCTAAAAGATTAGGGTGTTTTGATAGCTCAATCCATTGTCGCAGTGGATATGCAGAATGAAATGTAGTGATTATGGGTATTTTACATTCTTTATAGAATTTATCTATGTTGGTACTTAATTTATTTGGATTGATGGTATCCATTTTTTGTCCATAAAGTCCATGTTCCAATTGGATGTGCACAAGATCAGGGACATATTCATCAATTACATCTAGTATTGTTCTTGAATTATTGCCATTTTCAGGATCAATACCATGATAGTCTCCTTTTCCCTTCTCGTTACATAAAACAGAAACTTTCATACCTGCTCTTTTTAATCCCTCTGTGAGATTCTTTGCATACCTCCCAACACCTCCGGGAATGGGTGGATATTCGGTGGAAACCATTAGAATTTTTAACGAAAATTTATCATATTTATCTAACTCATAAGACATCATAATAATAGATTGTATATTACAACCAAGACATATAAGCAAATGTAATAACACTACATATTTATCGATATTTACACATTTTTTACCGGTATTTACTATATTTTGGTTATCTTACCAAAACTACTGGACACGTTGCTACTTCTGAAATCCATCTTGAAATACTTCCTATGCCTTTTCTATCATGTCTTTTCTTTAATGATCCACTACTACCCATTACTATCATGCTTGCATTCTCTTCCTTAGATACGGTAAGGATCTCATCTGCGGGATGACCCACCCGAATTATTGACTTGGCTACAACACCTTCATGGATTAATCTCTCTACCTCCTTTTCAATCATTATCTTGGCTCCCTTTCTAATTGTATTTTCGAAATAGTGCCTAGTCTTGTCAAGATCATCCATTTTTGAAATAAATCTTGCAATTTCTTTAGGATAGAAATTTGTATCATCAATAACATATAAAATGATTATCGTAGAACTCTGATTCGCTACAAGATCTCTTGCTTTATCTAAGGCCTTCACTGACAACTCTGTCCCATCAAATGGAACCAAAATATTAGATTTATTGTTATTCATTCATTATTACTTGATTTTTTAAATATATAGACATCACCTTTTGCTACGATCCTATTTTTCTCATGTCACCGACCAAGATAAATACAATTTAATCTCAATACCCACCAATTTTATTTTCTGTGTGATGAGCGCATTAGATCATAATTACATCGTTTGATTTCAAAATCTATTTCCAACTTCGACCTTCGTTTGGATTTTTGGTTAATCGATATTATGACCGGATAGAATAGGAATAAGAAAATTCTAATTTATCACGATATTAAAGTGTCTAATGGTGTGAAATACAACGGGTTTAACATGTTAGTAAACTAGAATTCCTGGTTAATATAATGGACTAATTTCAACTATGGAAGGTTTATCGATCCTGACATGTTAGTGATCTACTACGTGTAAAAGCCCAAAAAATACTATATTTCAATTTATATGAACGATTACAAGGGGTCAAGCGCGGAATCCATCTTGATATACTTAATAGTAACAAAGTATATATCTGATATATGAAAGGTACTGATAATTTTAGCGGTATAATGATATCTATGGTTTATCTACGGAAAGCAATAGCCGAAAAGAATCTGGTAAATAAAGATGAACTGAGTTTGAAAACGTCTGTTTGAAGGAATACCATACTGACAACAATCAATACATAAAAACAATAGTCCTACGATCGTAAAGGGACGTTTATTGTTAATTTCAATTCTTGAAACTTGATACAGATTTCGTTAAGTTAAATGTTTATTCACTCTTAAGAAGTCTTGAAAAATGATTTAGGGAAGTGTCTTGGATTTTCCTCTCTAGTCGTGAATTTAATAAATTTTGGAACTACCACAAGTAGATTTGAAGATCATCTTTTCAATGGTTGTATTCATGATTGCAAATTATTAATAAAGTTTTAAAGTTTTAAACCAGATAAAACAAACTTATATTCAATAGATGTTTTAAGAAAATAATAAATGAATAAATAACTTATAACATCGAGCGTCAATAATAAAAATGCCGAATAAACAAGTTAAACATGATAAACAAGAAAGCCATCAATTAAAATAGAAATATTAAAAAAAGCAAAGAAAAGGTATCTGATGCATCTCAATGTGATAATCTGTCTATCGCTGAAATCGATGCACTTCACTATCATTATAGCAAATTTTCTCCTTATTTAAGAATGCACCTCATCTCGTTCTTGGTTTTGATGGATCTTGGAACGCTTATATCCAGATAGATAATATTGTTATTGGAGATGTAATAAACGAAATCAAACAAAGAGGACTCGATGTCTCTTTACACTGATGCACAAGTAGATGCATTAGTGAATGAGCTACATTAAATAATAAAAAATATAAAGCAAAATCCAGTGTTTAAGATTTAAAAAGTATAAGTATATTAATGTTTATTGACAATATTTCTACTATTAGTTACTTATGCTGAAATTAGATTCTGTATTAATTAGTAGTATTTTGAGATATAAAAAAAATAACTGTAAAGGGATTAGAAAGTCAATTTTACCTATGATAATTTGTGAAAAAAATCTTACAATTGTTAGGAAGATCGAAAGGTTTTGAATGTCACTTACTGCCGGATGAATATTGAATTTGTTGTTGAAACTCTAATTTTGTACCTGAATGAGTATGTGCATCACATTTAAATGGAATAAAAATAAGATCCATAGGACAAATTGGAACTGGCGCTAATCTATTGTTTGTTTAAGTTTGTTAATACCTTATTTTAGCATATTCTTCTTTATTATTTCATATTTTTGTCCGACGACAAAAACATGATTAGGATAGATCATTTAAATATCATACATCTATGACAGGTCTGCATAATCCTCAAGCGCATAATTATTCAAATGCCTTTAGAGCATTTGAATGTTGAATTCGGATTCTTATCGACTCATTTCTAAATTCAATCATGTTGTCTGTATATACTCCACTAAATATAATACCACAAGTTTTACATTTTTAACATAAGCATAGGCATCTTTATTCCTTCATCCTCGACGTTCTCAATACGTTGAACTTGTTAATATCCTTACATTATTCTGAAATCAATAGTCAAAATCAAAATGGTTATCTGACAAGATCAGTTACTATTCAAGTATAAACTTAAATGTTTATACTAATATTTACTACAATTTGAATTTCTAATATCCTTTTTCATACTTATGAAAAATCATTTTTAAACTTATTTATGAAAAATATCTATTTATTGATTTAAAAAATAAATCGTAATTTGTGTCCTTATGACAGAATGCCTGGTGTCTCAAATTTGTAAAGTGCATGATCTGATGGTATAAAAGCAAAGTATACTCACCGGATCAAAAATATTTTTACTTGTCATTATTTAGATGATTTATCATTGTTGGTAATTCACATTTCAACAAAAACAGATTTTCTATACTTCTACATATTATTTTCATACAGATGACTATAGAGTCAGGTGCCATGATGATGCAACAATGATTAGACAGAGTAATGACCTGACATTGAATTTAACGCTCATTGAAAAAAAACCATTAGTATGTCCCTGTTTGGATTAACTTTAGATGTTTTCCAGTTAGAATGGATTCACGACAAAAGTAATCTACTCTATTGACAAGAGAAGCTAATTCTATGGGTTAACTCGAGTTATCTAAAATAGCGGAATATCTCCAACTGCCGTTATGAAATGTTTCAATGAATTCGACCCTCTCAGTATTATTTATTATCCTGGTGTTGCCATTCTTGGGTTATTAGCTCGATTTCTCCTATTAATGACCTCAATAAGTTTCTGTATTTATATATATTTTCCTCATATAAGAACGTATAAAACATTGATAACAAATCAAATCTTTGGAATAGTAAAGAGGTCTGACTAATCATGGCTTGTACACTACATGAAGTAAAATTCACTTCTTAAATCGAAATATCATCTTACTCTGACTTGTTTAATGTAAGTATTCTATCGGCATTTCACTTTTTTATTGTCCTTGATAATTACGAATTATTCTAGAATCTCATTGAAAATTCTTCATTGTGGGATTAATTTCATTAATCCTTTGTTTTGAACATACTTTATTCCATTTGATAAAGTATTGATTTGTGTTCCTTAATAGTTTGACAAAAGAACCTTTACTTCTTTTATAGATCTAAAACACTGTTGTTATATCCTCATGTTTTCTTTGATTCAAGAGGTAAGAAAGGCCCAGTTTATCTTTGTTTAATTTCAATCAGTATTGTTCTTCTTTTGAGTATTTTCATTTTGAAAATACATGTGGTTATTACCTTTAGTACGCTTTGGCACGTTTGCAATTGTTGCTTCATCATCATTCTTGTTATATGACATCAGTTACTATTCGGATTCATCTTATATAAGATTATATTAGGTTCTAGTTTGTCTGAGGAACCCGTGATTTTGAACGTTGATCTAAAGTGATATCCTGCAATCAATTGGCGAATAAATTTTTCAATAATTTTAAATGCTGACCTAATCTCTCTTGGACCTTTGATTATTTTCTAAAGATGGCGTATTTAATGGTTGATTGATCTATAACTAATGATATTTTTTGCTGGAATTAGATTTTTTTCTAGTGCAGGAAGCAAATGTAATTTGCAAATGAAGTCTCTCTATGAAATTGTTATTAATCCACAGTCCAGAAAATCCTAAAATCACTCAATTATTATAAGTTGGTCGATAAACAATTGAATTTCTAATTATATTCTCGTAGACTAAATTTTACTGTATAGCCTACATAATTGTCCATGCCTTCTTGACATATGTTTGAATCATAACTTGTCACCTTTGTGAGAAAAACATCGAGGCAATCTGAAGGTACCTTTTCAAATTCTGGTGAATCTATTGTCTTTATCCATAACCAGAAATTACTATTTTCTAGTAATTTTCCAACCATTAATATAATTGTAGGGCAGATAATAAGTAATGAATGATGCTAGTATTCAATTATTAATCTGTAAAAATTGTACACATTCAAAGAATGAACACAGGAATGAACCAAATGGTCCAAAATTTTATGATCATCGATGTCTTTTATGTAAGTGCCAACAATTTACATGACCTTTCTATACCAATTTTTCACGTTGGGTGCAAAAAGATGCCGCCGTGCTATTAGTATGAAAATGGGGTCAAGGCCAAAGGGTATACCCCAAAATGAATTCCATCAGACAAGTTCTTTCTGAAATTATTGATACCATATTATAATTATGTATTCATATTTCATATAATTTTACCTTGTTGTCATAACAATGAAAAACTAGTTATCAGCCCATCAACTATGACCTTGGTTCTGCGTCAACCATTACTTTCTTTTTAGTGAGACTTATTTAACCATTTATCTCTAAATTTGATGTTTCTTTATCATATGTATCGCTTATTCTATCCTGTCGCACAAAAGATTGATACTCTTTTGAACCTTTTCTATCTTTTACCATTCCTTCCTCATCCACATGCCTATTCTTGACCAATTTTGTGGCTATTGGATTAATTATTTTCTCCATCCTTTTGTTTCTTGCACTTTTAATATCTAGCGGCTTGATGAAAACGATTATGGTATCTACGACAGTAACCATGGATAATATTGGTATGTCATTATCAATCGTGAGTTACGCCACAATGTTTCCAAGGCTTAATATTGTGATCAATTGGTAAGCGGGTAATTGACTGACTCCTTTACTTCCAATCCATTAATTACAAAAAGAAGAATTCCAGATATAATCAAAATTCTTATGACAATGGAAAATACTAACGCAGGTTCTAAACTCAATGATATGTTCAAATACTCTAAAAATAACGCAACAATGTCTGTTTTATCACTTCATCGAGAATAAAGAGGTGACATTTGGTATGAATTTAATTTTGCCTCTTTCAGACAGATTGATCCCATCCTAATCTTCTCTTCAGACGATTTTTTACTCTTTCAGACAATGGAAATCCCATCCTAATCTTCTTTGTCTGTTTTATCACTATCTCATTCTAATCTAAGCATTGTTCTAGTTTAGATCATTCAGATTCAATCAAATAATACCATGATAGTCCATTTAAAGTCTTGAAGCGATTCTCACTAAAAAATAATCTGGAATTAACTAGTAAAAATTCTGCATGTAGGATAAACTAATTGCGATAACTCGATCATAATCTTAGAGGAAATTGCTAACATAAAAAGTGAGACCAATTGGCGGAGCTACTGTATTTTCTGCATAGAAAAAATGTTACGAACAATCTTGCGTTATCATTTTTAAATTAATGTCTATAATATCTATAAGATGTATGGTCTTAAAGTATTGGGCATTTTACATTGTTTTCTGTTTTGGGTTGATAACTCTAGCTTGTTATGAATACGACAATGTCTATGGTTCGTTGAATCAAATAATTCTACTGAAAACAATTTGAATTATACTGTCTACTCTGATGATCGATTGGAATCAGCTTTGAATATCCTCTGACTGAACGTTGAGGAGAAATTAATAGATTTTCAAAATATTCCGATAATAACTAGTGTATAATGGTAATAGTTCATTCAAAATCATGAAATCTCAATCAAATTCCGATACAGTAATGGCCGAGAAACTAGGAGGTTTAAAGGAAGTAGTGGAAATAATTTTACCACCTGAAGAAAGAGTAGTAGGAGAGATAGAGAAAACAGGTATACAATAGATGGTTCAGATACCGTGTCAGTGCTAACTGCAATGGAGGGATTGACTAATATTCCTGACAAGGGTTTGGAAAGAATTCTATTGATACATAATGATATTTTGTATATTCTTACTTACCAAAATACCGTGGATGAATTTGATTCAAAGCAAAGTCAAGAAACAATACAACACATATTGAGTTCCTTCCGATTTATAGACTCGACCGATGAGGAGAACCCAGATGATATCAACGAAGATGATGACTAATTCCAATCAACCCAAAATAAAATAAAACTTTTTTGATGATAAAAAACATGCCTCCTCCACCTATTTTTTTCATATGCAACAAGTTGAATTTAGTGATGTATTGATAGATAAATCGTAATTAATCACGGGATCTAAAATATTTCTAGTGCTGCTGAGTGCTTGTCTCTTGAGTGCAGTCTAGTCCCATATCAATCAAATGGTTCTTTACGTTATACCCTTCTATTTTAGCATCCATTCGATATGGGGATCGACGAGTATCTTTATACAAAAATCACGCACTTTTCTCATCATAGGTCTGAATGCTATATAAGTATCTCTTCTTTTCTGTTCGCATTAAATAAATGATTCCAATTACTAATACTATCTCTAATGCCTTGGCCATAATTCCTGCAAGATCCACATCTTCGGGAGTTGCGTTTGGTGAAAGTGGAGGAGGGAAAGTGACTGAGTACAAGTATAAGAATATTAGAACCAGAGACCCTACCAATCCAATCCAGTTTAAGATTAAAGACTTTTTGTAATACTCTTTTGAAACATATTTTTTGTCGGTTTTTTTGACAGTGAGTTTATCATCAGAGAAAATTAGCAAGATATATGAAATCCCGTAGAAAAGTTGTCCACCTGCTGCGGATATGAGAAATATGCTATATTCATATCTTAAAGCTGCGTGGCCGGAATATACTGCAAGGTGAACTATGGCCGCACCCAGCGCTAAAAACAAGACTGAATATTTAATAAATTCATCGTTTGATATCGGATTAGTCTTGCTTTTTCTTCTGCTTAGAAACCCAGCTTAAAACTAATCCGACAATCAATATGACGCCTACAGCTGAACCATAAATCACGGAAGTAAAAATAAAACCAAACGATTCAGTTATAGAAACATTAAATACGGCTCTTTCACAGTTGCAATTTGAATTATCGCCTAGTATTGTACGTGCGGGAGGAATTGTATTGATGATATCACCACTAGAAGCATTGGAATTTTCATTTAGTATGCTTAGAACAATTTGATAATTTCCTACCTTTGGAAATATGTAGGGAATTTGGAAATCGCCTACTGCTAGCTTTGTCCAAGGGTAAGCAGACAACCGTTCATTGGTAAGTGTTGAATAAATTTCAACCATCCCTACCAAGTTGCTCGTGTCTTTACCTTGCTTATCTTGAATGCTAAATTGGATTTGCGATAATTCATTTGGTTTGGTGTATTCTGGCTCTATTTGTTGGAGAACCATATACTTATCCCCAATTCCTGTATCTCCATTATTATAGTGGGCAGAGTGGCTGAAATGCGCCTCGGCTGAACTAAATGAGCATGAAATAAGATAACAAATAGAAATCATTAAAGACATTGAAATTAAGAATTTGGTATTTTGCTTAAAAGAATAAATATCATTTATTCTATAATTTTTCAATTTTATATAATTATACGAAATCATGCTATAAATACCGTTATCTTATTTATGATCTTCTATCTTAGAAACACCTATAGGCATATCTGTATAATGGCTATTGCTAGAAAATTATTACAAAATGCCGTTCAATAACTTGCGTTGGCAACAAAATTCTGGTACTTTTAACCTCGAATAAGCATCGTATACTTGATACGGTATGTTAAAGATAAATTTAAGCAGGTGGACTAATTTACATTGTATATCCCTGTGGAGATATTTTAATAGAAACGTAAGATTTTATGGTTAGTTTATAGTACTAGACACTTAATCTAGTGCATGTAAGGGATTCGGGTTAGCAGAATTGTTGATATTAGAACTATCCAATCCTATTCCGCTGATTAAAGTGCCAAACATTTCATTAGAACTCGAAAAATGCCCTCCAGTTTTGTTAGCATCAATCATTAAACCCAAAACCTTTTTGCCCATCAGATGAATAGTTATTGGCACTTGTGCGTATTGGGTTCCATTATCGGAATGTATGCTTGATAACCCTGTAACTACGATGTCATTTCCAGCAAGAATAACGTTATTTGATGTAAAATTATTTATCAAGTGATTATGGGAAAGACTTCCATCGGGTTTTATCATGGTAAAATTGGCATTAAAAGTTGCACTCATGTTTGAATGGTTCATACTTTTCTTGCTAGAATCTTTGATTTCCAAATTCCATAGTCCCCCTTGAATCCAAGTTACTACTCCATTTTCCATCTGGTTATTTGCGAAGTGTCCAGATGCATATACTAACATTGGCTCATTTTGTCCGCTGGTAATGAGGCTATTATTGTCATAGCCACGATGTAAACTATCTGTAGGACTATGACCTGGTTCATAAATCATTTGTGCATACGCCTTTATCAAGTAATGATTCTGTTGTACTGGGTCAATAATATTAGGTGCTATTGCGACAGTAGTAGCTAATAAGATTATTACAAGGGATAAGATGATTGATATCTTATATTTTGATATGGAAAAAAATATGCTCACTAGAGAATGTATTGAATTAATACATAAATTTATTTCGTAAAGGGAATCTATCACCCACACAAAATGTATCTTATCCATTTTATAGTGATCATGTCTTAGTGTAGAGCAGTGCTAGATACTGCCGATAAATCATTTTGTAGGGTTTTGATACTGTGTTTTGAATAAATCTGCAAAACATTAGGACTAATTGTTAAAATGTTGAGTTCTTTTGTTTAGTCTTTTTTCCCAACCCATTGAGAATTTGAAGCTATTGTTACTAAGGTCATATTCATTATCGCACACGCAATGAAGGTGACATTTTAAATGCCTTCTAATCCTATTATAGGAATTAATACGGCTGTTACCACAAGTATCAATCATCTATTATATACAATAGTCCGGGCATTTCAAAAGTAAAGGAAAAAAATTATTAAGTTTAACATTTTTGTAATGGGTTTTAAACGATATTGCCTTAGTTGATTAAATCAGTATATTCATAAAAACCAATCTGTAGTATGAATACATCTCACAATGAACATTCGACCCATGGACCATCATATTGTAATTATTGACTAATACCTCTTGATATAGATTTATCACTTATTTAGGAAAAAAGATTTTGACATGAATTCCTCATTCGCATTATAATTGGGTCTTGGATAATATTTTTAAATGGATTTTATACAAGTTATTGAAAAGTGAAAGAGATTTCTGCCCAACGATCTTTTTCTGCTCTTACAATTAAATTTGAGAGAAACTATAGAACAAATGGATAGTGATGCTTAACAAATGATTCTACCACTGCGGATAAAAATTGAAATCATTCTCAATAAATCAATCAGCAAGTTGTAATGAATAAATATTTAGTCTCCTCTATTATCATATTTGGAATTTTTGTAGTCTTTACACTTGTAATTTATAATGATATTATTGAATTGAATGATTACTCATCTGAGGGCAGTTTGATTTATGAATTTGACACTGGTATTATGCAGGCTCGAAGCTACTTCTTTTCCTCTGTCACAACCGAAATCATGAATATTTTGTCTGATTTTGGCAGAGAATATTTTTGGATTATTGTTCCTATCCTGTTGTTTATATTTGGAGGAATTGATGGTAGAATTGTTGCCGTAACTATCTTGCTTTCATTCATGCTCGTTATACCTTTGACTACTTTGGTAAAAGATTTGATTGACAGGGATAGACCGCTTGTTTTTTACGGATCTTCTGTCAATAAGTTACCGGTAGATGAATCCTATCCTTCTGGCCATGCCAGTATGGTTTCAGCAGGTGCAGTAGCAACTTTATTGTTGCTAAGAAAATCTCCTAGGCAGAAATTGATATCCATTCTTCTTGTAATTGAAGCAGGATTAGTTTGTTTATCCCGACTATACCTTGGAGTTCATTATCCTACTGATCTAATAGGCGGTATTCTATTGGGAAGTGGGGTGGCACTTTTAGTAACCAGTGCTCATAATATGATTGAACGACTTGTAAAGTTCAAAATTTGATGGTTTTTCTATGGATGCTAAATAGTTCAATTCAATCTCAGAGTCATTAGTCAGATTCTAACGATTGATCCAATACTACCAATGTTAGAAAACAATTATTTGAGAATATTTTGTCACGAGGTGATTCGTAAGAGTATCACTGGACGTCCCATGTGATAATCTATCTTAACGTTAATCAAGTTGACTTGATGACCTACTCTAGATCCTGAATTCACCAAACCATTATCTACTGCATTTAATAACTGTGATCTAGTCTCTAACACAAAATTAACTGGTTCAACGGGTTTGGGGACGGTCACGATAAGATATAAAAATTGTATAGTTTTATCTAGAAATCATGGCTATACTGTGAGGTCTAAGAATACCATACGATAAACACTGAATCACTTAACCAGTTTTAGAATATGTCATTACAATGTTACAATTCTTCGCTTCTACTTTCATTATTCCACCATTACAGTCACTGGAGAATGAAGTATTGTAATTAGGAATAGATGATGTAGTAACACTGTACATTCCCATTGATAATTTTACCACAGTGCCAGAAACATTTCCCTTAAAGACATCAGGGACTGGGTCGTTGGCATGAATATTTACTATGAAATCAGATGAGAAATTCCTTCCCTGTCCTTCATTTAATGTGATTACTTTTACTATTAGTGCTCCTTTACTCTCTTCTTTGCCCAAAGCTGATGTTGAGTTATTAATACTATCTTTACTTGCCAGATCGATTTGACTGGTATTGCTGAATTTGGTTTCAGTATAGGTGTCAGTACTTAATTTTGAATCTAACTCAGAGCCAAGGCAGGTCAATGTAAATAGAGAAGTCATTAATACGGGTAAAATCGGTAGCAAAAACAATTTAGATGCAAGTTTCATAAATAATGATTGTATTACCATATTAAAAAGAGTACAGGTTTTTGCAATCCCTGTCTAACAATTGATTGTTGTATATCTCGTCCGATATTTCTTAGAATTAATGTAATTGGTCCTTGACTATTGGTAATCATTCTGAGATCTTTGGGGTGGATATTGGTCTACTATGCCTTTTTCGTGTAATTTCATGATTTTTTTTTGATGATGTTGTTTAATGCAATGCCCGATGAGCAAATCAGAATAAGAAACGACGTGTCATTAGCTAGACAAATACTATGAGGAAACAGGATTTGAATATTTGTGATTGTTCATTTGAATTATCTTATGATTTATTACCAGACAATTTTTCACGAACTCATAAACAATATAAATTTCAACCAGGCCGGCGAACTAAATTATTATGATTGATCGATCTCATAAACAAGGTTCACAGATCAAATAATAATTGCAAATTATTATATACGATTGTTCTAAAATTAACTAGTAGAATTATTTTTATTAACCATGTTAACAAATTATTTTAATAAGTGTTTTTGTTAAATAATTAACAATTAATTTGTTAAGGTCAAAAAAAACTACAAGCCTATTTCTACTCACTACTTTGATAGCATCGCTTTCCATCATTTTTACTTTTACCGGATTTAATCCTTCATTAATGGCCAATTTGGTATTTGCTCAAACCCTTGATTCTAATGCCATCCAGATTATAGGTACTTCATCTTTTATAGATGATTTGGGAAATTTCCATGTCATAGGTGAAGTAAATAATACCGCATTTGATCCTCAAACGGATATTGTAATTACCACTATTTTATCCAATACGACAAACAATACTATAGTAGGAAATCATTCTGCATTCTCATCGATAGGAACTTTGAGACATGGTGAATCCTCTCCATTTGACATATTGATACAAGACCCTCAAATAATAGGAAAGTTTAACTTTATTGAGTTCTCCACTAGTTCTCGACCTGCGACAGAAAAACCTGCAAACCTAATTATTAATGGCAGCAGTGTATTCATAGACAAAGTTGGTAATCCTCATATCACAGGTAATATAATTAACCAAGGACAATCCCCAGAACAATTCTTGAATCTTGTTGCAACATTTTATGACAACTCTAGTCTTGGTATAGTTGGAACTCAAAGTTTTGGATTAAATGTTGCTAATTTGTCTCAGAATCAAGTGGCTCCATTTGATATTACCATTACAGACAATAAAACTAAATCCCAAGGTGCATTCTACTCACTAGAAGTTGAATCTGACCAAAGCTCTATGAGTTTGCCTTTTAGTTCAAAATCGTCATTTATTTCAGCTGGAAGTCCTTTTAGTGGTGCTAATGTTTTGAATAATACTTCATCTTCAAGTAGTAGTGTTGGATTGCCAAGTAATGATAACAGTAACAATGATTCAAGTAATCCTAGGAATGATTCTGATAATAATAAACAAAATAATAATGACAATGATGATGATCAGAGAGGGGAAAAGAAAACAGATGATAATGGGAATCCATATTATAATGACAAAAATTGCAGTGAGAAATCTGGCTCTTCTGGAGGAAAATCTTCTGAATGCCAGGATGCTGAAAATGAAGAACAAAGTGAGCAAGAAGATGAAGATTCTTCAGAAAAGGATCAAGGTCCTCCTTCTAACTCAGATTCTACTGGAGATAACAATGGAGAAGATAGTGACGCTGGCAATGAAAGCGATGACGATAAGAACACAGATAGCAATGAAGAGAATGGCAATGGCGATGATGGTGATAACAACTAGATAATTGCTTCCAAATAACTACAAACCTACCTTTTGTTTATTTATGTTGTCTTGAATAATCATGTTAAAGTCGGTTGGACTCTTTTTTTCGTCAACGTGAACCAATCAACCTAGAAAATGTGAAAAAAGATTAATGCATTATCTGGACGATAAAGATAAAAGAAGAAATTACCCTCTTGGATCATACGTGGTTTCTAAAAAATGGCTCTCATGGTTGAAAGGCAATGATAAAATAATCATCGAGATGTTGGAAAAACAATCAGCTAATTTAGTAGATGCAACAACATCATTGGTTGAAATCATAATAGAAAGTCAGGAAAAAAACTTTAGCAAAGGAAAGATATCGAAAATCAAGGATTTAGAACACGAAGGTGATAATATAACCCATAATTTGTTTACTACTTTATCTCAAACATTTGTAACTCCATTAGATCGGGAGGATATTGCTGGCCTTGCTAGTGCGATAGACGAGGTGTTGGATTATACAGACGGTATAGCAGATAGGTTTTTGCTGTTTAACATTCAAAGACCTACTTCTATTATGATTGACCTTTCTAAGATTCTTCTTGGTGCAAGCCGAGAAATACATTTTGTTACCAAAACATTACATAATATGAAGAATGCTTTTGAATTGCTACCTCATTGTCATAATATCAAGAAATATGAGCAACAAGCGGATAAATTGTACAGAAGAGCAATTGCCGAATTATTTGAAACCAACACTGATGCTATTGAAGTAATAAAATTGAAAGAAATATACGAAAATTTTGAATCTTCATTAGACAAATGTCAAGATGTAGCTGATATAATAGAAGATATTGTCCTTAAATATGGATAATATGTCTGTGCATGTTAGTTTGGGTAATATTTAGAATCGTGTAATTGTTGGATAGAAAGATATAGTCTCTTTAATAACTTGAATATTTAACCATGGAGGAGTATTTGATGTTTATCACCATAGGGGCAATATCTTCAGCCCTTTTGTTTGATTTCGTAAATGGTTTTCATGATTCAGCAAATGCAATTGCAACAGTGGTTGGAACTAGAACTCTGAAACCATTACATGCGGTGACCATGGCATCAATTACGAATTTCATAGGACCGTTTATTTTTGGAACTGCTGTGGCTGCAACTGTTGGGAAAGGAATAATTCAGCCAGAATTTGCCACTACTGAAGTAATATTGTCTGGTTTAATTGGAGCTATTGTATGGAATTTAATTACTTGGTATTTTGGTTTGCCTTCTTCTAGCAGCCATGCATTGATTGGAGGTTTAATTGGATCCGCATTAATTTCGGGAGGGATTCAAGCCATAGTATTTGAAGGATTAGAAAAAACTATTGTTTTCATGGTTGCCTCCCCAGCCTTGGGATTTTTCATTGCATTTATTCTTGCTATCCTCTTGGTATATTTTCTAAAAAGGAAAAAACCCCGATCAATCAATAGGGTGTTTGGCAAATTACAAATATGTTCATCAATTTTTTTTTCATTGACTCATGGTGCTAACGATGGACAAAAAACGATGGGCGTAATAACAGCATTGTTGATAGCTGGAGGTTTTTTGGAGTCGACTGAATTTGTTGTACCTCTTTGGGTTATATTGAGTGCGGCAATTGCGATAGGATTAGGTACCTTTTTTGGTGGATGGCGAATTGTAAAAACGATGGCATTTAAGCTTACAGATTTAAAACCCTATCAGGGATTCTGTGCAGAAACTGGAGGTGGAGTGATTCTTGCAGCTATGGCTTGGCTAGGAATACCCGTCAGCACAACACAAGCTATTTCTGGAGCAATAATGGGAGTGGGGGCGACTCGTCGGCTTTCTGCCGTGCGATGGGGTGTAGGCAAGCGAATTATTTATGCATGGATAATAACTATACCTGCTAGTGCTGCTATTGCTGCGTTAGTTTTCGTAGTTTTTAGTTTTTTTATATATATTTTATGAATATTCAACGCAGGATCAAAAAACCCATCTTATATTATTTAATGAAATTGCAATGATTGAAATTTTATTCTTTTCTCAAATCTTCAGGAGAATATATTGTTAGTTTATGACTTAATTATCATACTGGTGCCTCGCTCATAGAAATATGAGATGGAATCATCTAGAAATGAAATTGTGGATCAAATCTCTGATTTGATGCGAACTGAGTAACTGAAGACTATCAAGCATAGGCGTTTATTATTGTTATTAATTATTACTGACATTTGTTTTCTCTAATTGTTTCATAACTGTGCTAATAATAGAAAACATTCTTTTTTTGACATGCAAATTGATTCAAGTACTAGTATGTAGTTTTTAAGAAAAACAAACCCTGACATTTGGTCTGTTGGAGATATGTATTGGTAACGTACATCTATTGGGCTTAGCTGCCCAAAGATGGATCTATTTATGAGATGTATCATTATAAAGTTACAACGACTGCTAACTTGCAGCCAGTGCCGGACATAATTTTGAATGGTAATTCCAGATGCCTTTTTCTTATCAATCTTTTTAAATTGGATTTCTAGGCCTTTTTGCAATCTTTCAATAAAACACACTTCAATGAATCTCATGCAGATAGACAGTCAACTATACTTTTATTCCCTTGTAAACTTATAAATTATAATTTTATAGAATCTTAATGAGTCAAGTGAAAAAAATCCCTGACGGATATCATTCTATAACCCCTATTTGATCGTAAATAATGGATCAGAAGCAATTGAGTACTACAAAAAAATATTCGGAGCAAAAGAACATGGCCGGCTGATGACCCCAGATGGGAAAGGAATAGCACATGCGGAAATTGAGATTGGTAATTCCAAATTAATGTTGGCAGAAGAATTTCCGGAAATGAATTCTCTTTCGCCAAAGACCATTGGTGGTAGTCCTGCGGGATTGTTTTTGTATGTTGACGACGTTGATAAAATCATTAACCAAGCAGTAGCCGAGGGAGCGAAGGTGTTGATGGAAGTTGAAGATCGGTTCTGGGGAGATAGATATGGCAACATAGAAGATCCATTTGGCCACCGATGGTCAATACCTACTCATATTAAGGATCTAACTGAAGAGGAACTGAAAAAAGCAGCAGAAGATGCCTTCTCAAAAATGTCTGAAAATGAACCAAATTAATTTTTTCTTTCCAATCCCTGCGATTCTCATTATGCAAAACTGATAACAACTTATATCTTGAAAGGTAACTAAAAATGATATCTACAAATTTGTTGTCTTAAAACCTTATATGAGTACTTGGTATAGATATTTGCGATATGATATTCACTTCTTGCAATTCAACCCCACTTGAAAAAGCAATAAATGAGTTGAAACCTGGTTTAAGATTTAGAATCTATCTTAATATTTGTGGCAACAAGATATTACTAATCTGATGTGATTCATGTTGTTTCTACAAGTTAAAAAATATATTATTAAGAAATGAATTAAGTGATTACATTCTTCCTAGTCATATGCTATGAATATTTAACATATACATTTTCATCTTCATATATTTAGCATTATTTTTATTGTTTGAATGCTAAAATATGTTTGAAGAATATGATCCGTGAGCAAGAAAATGCCTTCCAACAACCAATGAATGAAGAGGATCAATCTGATCTAGACATACTTTTCAAGTACTTTATAAGATGTGATAGTTGTTCATGGAGCACCACCTTTTATGAAGCGTCTGGAACTATTCAACTAAATACTACAAAATTACTTTGTCCGACATGTTTCAAAAAGGAAGTAAGATGGTGGAAAGTCCCATTTTAAATATTTTCTACCTAGATTTTTGAATACCATACACGATATCAAAATCCAATCTGTATTCAAGACACAATATACAATCTTTAAATCTTTGGAGGAAAAATAATATATCATAGTGATTATTTAGATCGGAATTGCTGAAAGACTATCAAAGTTCTGATAGCAACGCTTAACACTGAGCATACACAATGTACACGATGAATCTCAAGGGAAGAAAAGGGGATAGAAATTCCATGGTTACATGTAATTTATGCCATGGCGGGTTAAGTATATGGACAGAAGCAGATCTAAAAATGCATGACAAAATATGGCATCAGAAAAACTCAATTAGTTATTTTATTAGGCACAAAAAAGTTAATTAACCGGATTAATTTTTTTCTTACGGTTGAAAGAACATTCTATAAAATTATCAACTTAATGATCTTGGTTTGATGTCCTAAATATTTAGAAAGGATATGGTATTCAAATTTAATGGAACTTAAAAATCTACCCTAACTTATCTATAGGTCCTGGCTGTGAATATTGTCAATATTGGTTGTAGAAAATTGAATACTTACACGTACTTTTGTCATTAACTATCTCTTTTTTGGGGAAAAACCCTTTCATTTAATTAAAGTTTAGGTTACAAAGACCATAAATTTTTAGATAAACATGATGATAAGAACTGCGGAGTAATAAAGGCATCAATAGGTGTCTCGTAACCCTCCACGTTTTTGTATTGTGATAAACAAGTCACTGCTGACTCTTTAATCATAATACTTATCACATGAATGTAGCCTTTATTACTCCACACTGGTAGGTATTCGTTCAATTGAAAGAGTGATCCTCTTCCATGAATTGGTAGGTATATAACAGAAGATTCATCGGTTATTTATAGATTGCCAATAATCTCCAATCTGATACTCGTATTTTCCAATAACAATAACAATGTTAAGACAATTCGCCTCATCAAGAAATCCCCACCCTAGAAAAGGGTGAGAGAATATTTATGGAATATTCGGTACTCAAATCACTTGACTATTCTTGACATGGATGAATTATTCATAAATTGAGGATCAAATCGAATACCTTAAATGGGTAACTTACCAAAATGATTATCTACACTTTCTGGATCTATATTTATGATTATTACACTTTCATTTGATTTTTGTAAAGTAGTAGGAATATCTGTTGCAGGACCAGCTTGCAAACTTATCGTTGACGTCCCGTAATAAAGCGTAGAGTAATTGTCTGGATGAGACACATTTAAGACAACAAAATTTGTCCTAGTATGTGTATGTCTTGTTGTACCATCAGGTTTTACCATTTCAATCGCGGCATTAAAAACATCTGAGGATTGATTATTCTGAATTGAAGTATCATTTGATATGTTTAATCTCCAATTTCCAATCAGAATCCAATTAACAGCACCACTTTCATTTTTTGAAAGTCCAGAAATTGGACCAAAAACAAACTGGTCATCAATAAATTGATGGGGAATAGTCATTACAGGATTTGAGATGGATCCAATATAAACAAAATTAGAAAATATGCTAGCAGAAAATAATAATGTTAATGCTTTAAGATTCTGCATAATACAATAACGAAATTCATAGGGAGTAATTACGACGTATCGTATGCAAGTAGATGCAGATAATTGTACTTATCCAATATTACCAAATTTTTTTCTAAATCCCGACAAACAATACAATCTAGTAGTATTGTATGGTCTTGAGGGAACCATTATTCCAAAACATGTAATAGAATCTATAGCACTACTCCTTCTCTATCATAACACGTGAGTAAGAAACTATATTACAAAGCCTAAATTCATAAATCATTCTTAAGGTATTGATATTAATTCATTTAAACTCTAAGAACTGTGCAAGAGACGACTATTTGATTCGATGTAATTCGTACATCGATTCGATGCGACATCTACAATGAGCTTAGAACAAAGTTTAAAATGGTATCTTTTTAATTTGAGTTATTCAATTTGTCAACAAAGGCATTTACACCTAGAATAAGATTAGAACACGTCATCGCATTTAGTGATGCAGTATTTGCATTCGCTATAACCTTAATGGCCTTAACAATCGATATCCCTGGACTTAGTTCCAACCTTACTGAAACACAACTCGTTGAAAGTTTATTTGAAATGTCTTCCCAAGTAGAAAGCTACGTTCTTAGTTTCTTCATTATTGCCCTTTTCTGGGTTTCATATCATCAGGTATTCAATCACATTAAGGATTCGTACCTCTCTATGGTTTATCTAAACTTACTTTTTCTGCTGTTAATAACACTTTTATCAATCTCCACATCTTTGGTCATAAATTTTGATTCATATCGGGTCGCATATTTGATTTATTATGGAGTAGTGATTGCAGCAAGTACATTACTTGTTGTAATTTGGTGGTATGCAATAAGGATTAATGCCGTAGGAGAAAACCTTCATCCCCTGTTCAAGAAAGGCTTGTTTATCCAATTGTTAATTCTTCCTCTAGTATTTCTATTATCCATTGTAGTATCATTTATCAACTTAAATGTCGCACAATATTTTTGGTTGATCATAATTCCCTAAGTATTTATATTAGACACAAATTCAAACACTAACATTTTTGTCTTTGATACTATGAATGCTCTGAAATAATTATTGTTATCAAAACCCTCATAGACTATTTCTTTCACATATCTAATTGCCGTTAAACAAGAATAATTGAAAATAACAGTATTCCTTCTGAATTAAGAGAAAATAAAACAATAAAAAAAACCTATTACTATATAGATTTTGAGTTCAATATTTGAACTTTGTTTTTGTTTTTACAACTTTTCTTGCTTGAACTTTGAACCATCGACATTAGTTTTATTATAAAAGATATAAGAAAAAGTTTTTAGTCTAATACAATCTACCACATTAGGTGCAAAAAGCAGTTTAAAAATACGATAGTTTCTCCACATTTGATATATTTATGAAGTATCCTATATTTAGCAAAGTTTGTATTCTGGTTTTGGCAAACTTGAAATACATGGTTCATTCAACTATCAAAAAATCATGCCTAGCGAATATTATACGGTATCTCCGGGTTCCAATTCAATTTCATATAGACGTCCATTCCAACTATCGTCATACCCTAGATGGTAACTGAAGCATGTGGCGTTTGACAGCTATTCGTATGCATTTGCGGTTTTGAACTCCTTCTATAACCCCTTCCTGCTCATATCTTGTTCTTTGCTACAAATGTTTGATAGAGCAAAGAGAAAAAGAAATCTTAAAATTGCCTGAGTTTCTTGTGTCTCTTTTATCAAAGTTTATTACGTTATCAGGCGAGTTAAGACTTTTTGTCAACATTTTTCTTTTCGCATGCATTATTTTGAACTGCTTATATAAATAAATTATCTGTTCTTATTCTAAAAAAAATTTGTTCTTTTCTAATTTGCTTTAATTTCCTTTTGTGTCAATAAACGACTTCGATGATTGAACTAGATTAGTTATATACTTTTTTACATACATTAGACGTAATATTGATCCTTATACATGCATATCGAGGGATTGGGTCGTGATTTTAATGAAATCTTTTGTCTCTTTTTCTCTAATTATTGCTATACTGTATACATTATCGTTTGTATCTCCCACAGCTCTAGCACAAGAGGAACAGGATGACACTTTTACTTCTGATGCATCAACCGAATCAGTAACTTCTACCTATGACGCGGTTCTAAAGGCTGTCCTAATTATTTCACAGGTTGCACTTATTGGATTAATATTTAATCATCTCATCTTACAAAGATCTTATCGAAACAATAAAAAGGCTCAAGAAAATGGTCTAGGACAATTCATTTCTACCTCTTCCTCTCGTACATACAGGAAGTTGCCGCTCCTTCTTCTGATTTGCTGTATTTCAATTATCGTTTTTTCTTCGGGAATCATCATACTTTCATCCTATGAATTGGCACAGAACTTGGAACTTGATATGCCATCAGCATTTTGGATTATTTATTCAACCCCTGTTGGGGATGTTTGGATGATGAGGATTGTTACTTCTTGCGCAATAGTTGGGATCCTAATATTACATCTCATCATGATAAGAAGAAATATCAACAAGAAAAAAATGTTGAATCAAGAGCAAGGCCAAGACCCGAATCAAATTGCATTTAGCTACGGTAAATTGACTCAGATACTTTTGATTTCCATCATTGTATTGGGCGCATTCAATCTTTATTCTAATAGTATGGTAAGTCATAGTAACTCATTGGATTCTTTTTCATCTTTGGCGGTTTCGGTAGATTGGATTCATTTCATGTCTGTGTCTATTTGGATAGGTGGATTATTCTACCTTACTGTTTTTTTTACAAAGAGAAATTTTATTACAACGGATCAGATCAATAATATTGATACAAATGTTGTATCTCCTAGCTCAGATGAGGGAATTTTAGAACAAATGACTCAGAGTTTGATGTACTTCTCTTTTATCGCTGTTACTGCTATCAGTGTAATCGGTATAACCGGATTATACTTGGCCTTTGTACACCTGCAGAATTTGTCATCTTTGATTACTTCCGTTTACGGCTTAATTCTCATAGTAAAACTTTCTTTGGCTTTTCCAATGATATTTCTCGGTCGTTATAACCAAGTCAAGATATATAATTATGCAAAACTAATTTCATCTAATAACACCAATATTAAGCAGAATGCAGGAACTCATCCAGATTTGGACATAAAGTCAAACAGTATAGTATTCTTGGGGAAAATTAATAAATCCTTAAAAGTAGAATCCGTATTAGGCATACTAGTCCTTATCGCGGCTTCATTTTTATCTGTAACTTCTCCACCCTCTCTAGAATCGATGGATCAAAATCTCAACCCCGGTAACCTGGGAGCCCACAGTTCAAGTGGCATTTTTACATCAACTTTGACTCTTCTATACCTTGTAATATTTTTGTCAATAATTATATCAATCTTTGGCATAATAAATTTTAAGAAGAATCAAAAACAAATTTGTGAAGTAGCGTCCCCTTCTGCTGCTCAAAGCGCGGGGAATGGATAGAACATGCCAATCTATTACTATTTTGCTTACAACGAATTACTAATCTAAATCTTTGATAGCGATGATATCAAAACTGGCTGGGTGAGCTCATTATCCATTATACAGATAGAAAACATCATTGTTATTTAAAATCTTATTTCAAAGTAGTATTCCTGACTAATTCGTCACCTCCATCAATTGTTTATTTAATCCTTTAAATTTTCTCGACATTTGTTAAACTGTCCAAAATATGACTTTGGAAATCATGAATTCTGATATTCCGTCTACTGTATTTCTTGGATAAATAATTTTTAATATTGATCTTTCCATTTCCCATCTTGTTCCAGCCCCTAAAAGGATTATTATGATTTATTATTTTTAAGTTGAGGCGAAAAAGTGATTTATAGTAGGTACTGGTAACAAACAAAACATCAAATGAAGCATTTGGTATAAATTAATTTTTTTGCACTTCAAATCAGAAAAGATGTTCGATGAATAATAATTGCTGAGGGCTCATAGTTAAGTTGATCAAGTTCTTAACATTCTAAGAGATATCATTCCCTCTGTTGCCTTCATCGTCCTTAATTCATGAAGCCTTGTTTGCAAAACATACTATTCGTAGGTTATGGGTTCTCGTATTATTCATGGTAAAGACCATTGTATTTAGAACATCGACTCTGTGATTATATTTGTGTGATCTCAAATATATGGGGCAAATTACTTGTTCCTTTTTTCTACCCCTTGATTATTTTATCTACTATCAACATATTAGTTCCTGTTTGATATTTTGAATGTCATATTCTTATGATTCATGTCATACCTCTCAAGTTTGAAATAAGCCTCTAGTATCCGAATCCTTAAATTAAACCTTGGACAATATTTTGTCAATTATTAATAAACAATTACTTACAAGGTATACGGAAATTCTCATTATCCATCTCATTAGATATTTTAAATTAGTTTTGATTATTATGCGTTAATTCTGTATCGATCTTTTCATAATGATTAAATTTGTGAGTATGGCGATAATGTTGTTGCTAAGCCATTTAATGAACATATTATTTTTTTCATTGTTAACATTTACATTCTTACTTACATTCCTCTCATTACTATCATTTGGCGATGAATATGTTGTAAAAGCTCAACAACAACAATCACAGTCGCAAACAAGAATAGGTGCGCCGTTAGCTATAATCCCTGGTCTTACAGGCAATGTTCTTACTGCAGTTTCTTTCCTTATAGGAACATCGTCCTTTATTTTGGGATTAAGAATTCAGAGTGCATCTAAGCCAGCAGCGGTAGTAGATCGGAAAGCTCCATCAAGTCAGTTCACACCGTCAGCATCCATAATTACCAAATATTATGAATTATTGATAATAGCACTAGTTGTCCCATCAATAGTGATAAATATCTATGGAATACTTTTGCTTTCAACCCATTTATATCTGGAAGACACTCCTTATTTGTTACTACTTTTTGTTCTCTTCATACCTATAGGGGCCATCCTATTTTTAGTCAAGAAGTTACATTGACAGACAACACATGAAGCGAATATATGTGACACCAGAAACCCGACACCTAACCCACTGATGTATGAGGGATGTTCCTTTCATTTATTGTTTGGTTGAACTTATTTTAAAGTAATCCATTTAGAATTGCTATAAATTAAGATTTGTGGAATGATGGGATATTAGAGAATCAATCAGTTAGCAATTATTAATACAATTAAATCAATTCATAATCTTTGGGAATGTTCAATTTTGTTATTCCTTTCTCATAATCATTGTAATCATGAGGAGTTTTATTTCAAGAAAATTAATTATTATTGACATTCTTTCTTCAAAAATTCAAATATATTATTAAGTTGCGATAGCATATCTTTATGACAATGGTGGAATTAGTATGCGAGATATGCTATTATAAAGGAGATAAAACTGAATTTGAGGCCAGTAATGATTACTGTAAAGAATGTCTTTGTGATCATGCAATGTGTCCTAAATGTGGAGCCCCATATCATTCTGCTACCATAACGGATTAAAATAAAAAGTAGTCATACTGTTATTCCTATTTTTACAGGTTGATTTCAGGATAGTCTTGTATAACGATTATTTGCCATAGAAAATCACAGTGTGAATTAATAAAATACCCAAACATGGTTAAGCATTATTTGCTCGATTATCAAAGATTTTTGATACTTTTGATACTTTTGACAAACAATTGTAGTAGTTTTTCAAGTCTCTCGAGATCATAAGAAATCAGAGTTTTTTATTCCCTCTGAATTTACTGGGGTTTCTACGAATACGAATGGCTTGTTTAGATCCAATTTTATTGAATATTCATGCAAGTAAAAATCGTATATTAGAGATCAGATGACATTCTAATCAGAATTATTGATTGTTACACATGATTATGTTAAACCCTGATAGGTCGTATTGTATCTAGTTTCTGACGTCCCTGATAACTGTGGACACTGACCAAATTTGAATTAATATCTACCGTTTTTCAATTCTCAAATCTAGTATAGCTCTTCGCCCTACAGGATGCCTATTAGACGGTAGATTTTGACAACATATGATACCTTTTATATTATATATGCAGTAAATAGTTACAACATCAATCAATTATTCTATTTCTGAATTGATAATTATTGGTGAATACTATTAAATAACATTCCATAGAATTAAACGGTCAGAATCAATTAATAAGTTAGACCAGTTGTCGTATCAAGAAGATTCTTAATGTCGAGATTTTTTTACAAACAGATAATACCATTCCATTGATTCGATAATTTGCTGTGTTGTACCTGTTTCAGACGAAATTATCATACAAGGATACGATTTGAATAAGGCATGGAAAAGGTTATATTGGTCTCCTAAATCATGCCTTCTGAATTAAAGATGATCACTAAATGTATCTTCATTGTGGTATCAAGTATTATTTCATTTATTTTCACCATTAATCCTTTATATGTAAACAGTCAAGAATTATTATGGAGTACAGGGGGCTCTATGCCTACTAACAGAACGGAAATCTCATCTGGAATTATCGATGAAAAAATTTTTGTTTTAGGAGGTGCAGATTATAAAAAGGACGGAATAATGGATGTAATCGAAATATATTATCCGGAAACCAACCAATGGAGTAGATCCTCGCCGTTACCCATACCTATTGATCATACTGCTATAGTAACTTATGAAGGAAAGTTGTATATAGTTGGGGGATTCTTAGAGGATAAAACCCCAACGAATAGGCTCATGATTTACGATCCTATAACAGATAAATGGACAGAAGGTGCGCCATTGCCATCCGCGCGAGGTGCTTTGGCTGCCGAAATTGTAGATGGTAACATTTATGCCATCGGTGGAGTGAACTCGACTCATGCTCCAGTTACTACAAATGAGGTATATAATATCAAAAATAATACATGGACAGCTTTAGAACCATTGACTAAACCAAAACACCACGTTGCATCTGCTGTTATTGACGGAAAGATTTATGTTCTTGGTGGAAGACTATTTGGCAATGGCGAACCGTCCGAAATAAATGAAGCATTGACAAATATGGATGATAATTCCATGTATGACCCAAAATCAAACACCTGGACAGATTTAGAATCCATGCAGATTAGAAGGAGTGGGTTTACCGCTTCAGAAATGGGTGGACAAATCTATGTTTTCGGGGGTCAAACCCCGGAGGGGGCTACTAACAAGGTTGAAAGGTTCGATCCACTAGTCAATAAATGGTTCACGGTAGAGGACATGAGGAACGAAAGATCAGGGGCTACATCCATAAATTATGAGGACAAAATCTTTGTGATAGGGGGCCAACGAGAGGGATTGCAAGCTTTAAATGTGAATGAGATTTTGAATTCAGATACCAGATGACATCAATAATATGTATCTAAATGTTTATTTTATTTTATTTTACGTAATTTAACATGTATTTTGGATATGATATAAACGTCAGTAAACATTTAGAGGAGTTCTCGCCGCAAGGTATATTTTTGAGCTAGCTGCTAAATAAGATCGATATTTTTAAGGTACATAATTGTTATCGGTATTAATATATATAATAGGAACAACTAGATACATATCACTACGATGAATATTATGTTATATAACTTTACTATATATGAAAACATTAAATTTTTCCGATCAAATTAGAGGTGGTTCAAAATTAATTGTCGTGTTATATTTCATCGCCTTTCCCATCGGGTAAGAATTTTGAAGATGTCTACAATATCTAGATTAGTATGGCTCGAATATGGAACTAATGCTAATAATTGTTAGGTACCATATTTGGTCCAATTCTTGCTAGTAGTGATTATGCTACGTATTTGTATAATCAAATTGAGATTGCATTTCAAATTCGTGATTCGATCATTTCATATCTTGATTATATAAAATGATAATTGTCAATGCCTTTATAATATTATACTGAAATACGGTAGAATATTGAGCGGAAATCCAATTAGTTCAGTTGCACTAATCATTATGGGATTGTTAGGACTATCTGTTGGTTCATTGTTTAGTAGGAGTCATTGGGGTATCGCAAATGTGGGTAGTAATCGAGATTTAGGTACCATCAATACTGCAAATGACATTTCCATTTTATCTGCTATTATTATTATGTTACTTCTAAATGGTAATAGAAATCATACAGGTGAAATAACTAATAATTTTGGAATATCTAAAACATGGGGGTCAAGATTAGGATTTGCTACCATTCTTAAAACATCATTAACTGGATACTTTCAGAATGAGCAAAATAAATTGAACTCATATTTGATTAGCTCAAATGACAGCTTAAACACATTCTCTGAAACTACCAAGGTCAATGATGTGGAATGTAGTGATTATATTGGTGCTTGTGCGATTCCAGTCAAAACCTATCTGTAGATTTGTTGTTTGGATTTTATCAAAAATTGAGTTCATAACAGGTAAGTTAAATCAATCATTTGAGACCTACAAATGGTTATAATGATTATAAAGAGAAGTATTCTTTACCTCATTGTCTAATTGATGAACCATTACCCATCCAATAGGGAGTTCAAGATGTGGTGGTTTCAAATATAATTATTGTTTGACTAGGAAAATGGAATATTCCAGGTATTTGACTCTGCTTTCACATAATTTTCGTTTGTTTCTCGATATTTATTAACTCCTTCCTCGTGCCTAGATGGCAATGATGAAATTTACACGAATCTTTAGAGCAAACCTTAGTGACTTACCGATCCTATTTTTATTTTATAAATGTTGAAATTATATTTCAATTGTCTATCGTTTTAATGGCATCAAGATGGTATGATCAAATAAAACGCATAAGAAAAAATATTATCTTGGGGCACCATAAACACAGTGAAGGTCTGGATAAATTCATTGAAGGCGACTTTTCCTCTAGAGATAGTTTCCGAATCGAATTTGAATTCTGGGGATAAATTAGAATGGCGAATGGTCCATAGAGTCAAAGAACAATTTGTCAGTTTTTCAAGAAAATAATGAATCTAAGAGCCATTAAACGATGCCTGTGTTTTCACTGATCTTTCAGTATGATGTTATAGATGCTGTATCATATCGTTGGAATACAATTGCTTGTTTGTAATCCTTGTCGAGGAATATCAAGATCAAATTTGAATATCTGATTTAGTAAAGGCCATATTAATCACATGAATGAGTGGTTCCATGAAGAGTGATGATCCGTTACTACTTACACTACAGGTTTGTCATGTCCATAGGATTCTTTATTAGTATTTATCTATGAAAAGAAAGCAATTTAACAGAGAATAATGAAAATGATGTCCACTCAAAATATATTTTACAAGATCTTATTATTTATTAGCGAAGATGTATATGATCATAATGCTGAACTCAGATAATGAACTTAATTTTGGTTTAATAAAAAAGCAATGAAGCATTCGATATTTGCGTCTATAATGCTATTCACAATTTAGTTGCATCAAAATTGTCATGAGAGCTCAAGGATTGATTACATCTGGTTCCCTTCATCATTCATTAATTCATGATTTTTAGGATTAATGATAAATTATTACTATGGTTGAACATATACCGAATGAGGTAACAAGAAGAATCATGGAAAAATACTTATAGTACTAATAGTAACATTCATTCGGTATAAAAATATGTCGTCTGATAAAGAAAATATGACTAGCATGAAAAGTTATAGGTCTGAACAAATTTCGAACTTGTTTAATGTCAAGGAAGGCGATTGGGTGTCAGGACGTTTCATACCCATGGCATTAGCCTTATTTGGAATTACTTTAATGGCAACATCGGATTCCTATTCTCAAATGACTTTTGGACAAAATATATCTCAACCTCAGAATCTATCCTTTACTTATTATACTAATTGGGGCTCTGAAGGTGAGGGTGATGGTCAATTTAGTGGCCAGAATGATGTTGACTTTTTTGATGGGAAAGTATATGTTCCAGACTATGCAAATCATAGAATCCAAATATTTGATCCTGAAGGGAATTTCTTGGCTAAATTTGGAGAAGGTGGAGAAGGTGATGGTCAATTTCACAAGGCATCAGCATTGTCCATGGATTCTGAAGGTAATATTTACGTAGCAGATCAATTCAATTATAGAATCCAAAAATTTGATAATAACGGAACTTTTCTAGCAAAATGGGGCTCTGAAGGTGGGGGTGATGGTCAATTTTTGCACCCACATGTTCCAGCAAATGATGCACAAGGTCAGCTGTTTGTAACAGATAGGGACCATCCAAGTGTTCAAGTATTTTCAACAAATGGTGAATTTTTAAATAGATGGGGCTCTGAAGGTGAAGGTGATGGTCAGCTTTCAAATCCTGAAAGTTCTATAGTAGATTCCAGTGGAAATGTGTATATAGCTGATTATGGCAATAATAGAATACAAAAATTTAGTAACGATGGAACCTATCTTTCTCAATGGGGCACAAAAGGGGTAGCCAATGGTGAATTCCAGGGGCCTTCTGGATTATCTATTGATAGTAACGATAATATTTACGTTACTGATAAGAATAATAACAGAGTTCAAGTGTTTACAAGTGATGGTCAATACATTACTCAATTTGGAGGCGCTAATGAGGACGAGGGGAAATTACTTGATCCCGAAGGTGTGGGGGTTGACAAAGAATCTGGTACAGTGTATATAGCTGACACAGGTAACACACGTATAGTTGTTTTCAAACCTACCTAGCAATCTTAACCTTTTTTTTATAAATGTCTCTGAATTGCTATATTGATCTTACATTCAAGATAAGATATAATGTGTTCAACAAATGAAAATTCCATTACTATTTTCACTTTTCTTAGTCTTATCATTGTTGTTTGTGGATAGATTTGGAATTATTGTTACTGCTCATAACTTTGATACAGATGACAATTCAACTTTTCTTACTTACATGAACATGATATTGATTGAAAACCGACTCATAAACAATACCTTGGCAGATAGTTCGGCTAATGCCAGCGAATCCTTGTCTAATGACAATGTAGATAACATCAATGAAATAATTGATGATATTCTAGTAAGCGAGGATTCTCTTCTTATTGATAGTGATCAATTCTATAATAACACTATAATCGCAACAATGATGGCTAATTTAGGAGATGAAGTTCTTAGAAAATATGGATATGCATTTGGCATACCTTCAAACATAATGCTTAATATGAATTTCTCATTAGCCAAGACGATAGAAATGAATGGCAGTAAAGTGGTAGATACAGATAATCACTCTAATCATGATACATCAGAATTAGGAAATCTACCTGTTAAACTTCTTAAAGACAAATCTCAATATGATAATGCATTGGAAACCTCAATAAGGATGATTGAAATTTATGAAAAAGAATTAGAGGCTGAAGAGTCAACATCTGGGGATAATAACACTGTTTTCTTTCTCAAAAAATCGTTGCATGATTTAAAAGATAGTATCGAAAACATTTCGCAACCTTCGAAAATTATGGAGATCGTTCACGGAAAAGTACACCCAAATCTGCAATTGGCATTTAATCTCACTTTAAAAACGTAGAGGTTAAATGATGATATTCGTAATGTATGATCTACTATGACATTATTACCTAACCGCCCTGGGTGTTTGGTATTAGATATCTTGCGAATCTGTGTCTAAGAATTTTTTGTTATTAATCATGCTAAAATTGCTTTTTCCTTACTTTTGGCAATTAATTGGTACATTTCAAAGCGATATCAGTTCTTATTGTGGATTATACTATTATGATGTCTTTTTTTGAGAATTCAATTTAGAAATAGTCATTAATATTCAGACTTTGCATCATAGTTTGCATATTCATATATGTAAAACCATTTATTCTTAAATATTTACTCAAGAATAATGACAATTGGTCATGCTAATACACTCGACGGTTGATATTTAATCTTCTACCAAATTTGTAGGACGAGATTGTAATTATGATTCATAACAATTATCTACATCTCGTGTAATTAGTTCAAACACCTTTGAAAAGATGTGTGAATATATCACAATTTCTCTAAATTATTTTAAAGATAATACAATAAGAAAAATTAAACGATATTTGTCTTACAAATTAATTTGAATATGTTAACTGCCGTTTGATTTGCATATAAATGAATCTGATATAGATATATTAAGGGAAATTACTTAAATGAATGTGTCTCAAGTGACACAGGTTAACCTTTCACACATATGCAAAATTAGTTCCTCCTATTGATAATAAAATTCAATCCAACGACCACCAGATTGTGACTATATACTACATAGTATGTTAATCAAGTTATAAAAGATAAAAAGAGATCTCTTTTGTGTAGTTAGTCCAAAAAGCTTTATTCCTGTACTTCTTATGTAAAATCATCATTACCTATCAAGAAGGAAAAAGGTTGTGAGCTACATGCAGAACAGAAAGAGTACAACAAGAACCATTTTGCAAAAAGAATAGTGGTAGAGCATTCCATGCCATCTGCAGGATAAAAAAGTGCAGGACAATGAAAGATGTGTTTAGGAATAAGTTAAGAAAGTATGATGGAATTTCAGATATAGTGTCAGAACTGGTAAACTACCGGATAATGAATACCTGTTAGTTACCAGATGTATGATAATGGTTAGAAAATATGATTAATCCCCGTTAATTACACAAGAGATCTTCTGTTTTTCTTTGGTTTACTTCTTGCAATTCGTAATGACATATTGTTACATAATAATCTATAGAAACTTACTTTAGTAGTGTGAAGGTATAATTAGGGAAACCTAATTTGTTGGATGTTTTTTATGTTACCCATGGTTTAGCTAAACAGATGTATAAAAAAATTATCACCATAGATAAAGGAAATAAAACGATCGTTTTGTCTGGAATTTTTGTATTTATTTTGACATTGGCTTTAATTAGTTCATTCAAATTATCACCTTAATAATGACATTATTGCATTTGCTACTACATTAAATAATACACAAACACAACCGAACATCAATGCTAAATCCATTTACGATACAGGTACTGCTGTATTAGGAAGTAATGTTAAGAATTTAATAATATTAATACCTGATGAAGCCCATCATGGCAATGGGGAAGCAAAAGAAAACAGATTCATTGAGCAATCGTTTCTACCCCAAACATCAATAATAAATAAAGGAACGAAAGTTATTTGGTTTAGTGGTGATGTAAGCCACGAGCATCAAATTATACTAAATAACGAAAGTTTATTTGATAGTGGAACGTTACCTGAGTTTACCGAATCTAACCCTATGGTTTTTAATACAATAGGGAATTTTGGATATATTAGTCCAGACATTGATCAAGAAGCAGTACAAAAAGGATTTGTAATGAAGGGCGATGTTAAAGTAATAGACCAACCCAATGTCTTAAATTCAAACGCAAATAATACTGTTATTGGATCTGGTACTACAGATAATTACGCCATCAAATGATGAAGCAACACAAGCTGTTACTGCTACTCCATCATCTTTTCCGCTTCTTCCAAACAACAACATAGAAACCGTTGGAGTATTTATGGTTCCAACTAAAGATATTGACGAATATGTTCAGGATTTTAAAAATAATGGCTTTTCAATAGACAGCACATACTCTTTTAAGGACCTCCGAGGTTTAGCAAGGGATACAGGTTCAGAACAAACACTCCTTGTATGGACAGCAGGTCCAACCATGACAGTTGATATGGCAATTTCAGCATTAAAGGATATAGGAGAAAAGTTACCATACAAGTAAAATGACGTGATAATAAATCATAGGTTTTATCTATGCAAACTCCAAATTTTTTAACAATATATTTTATCTCATTATTAGTAGCCTTTATCGCTGTATACTTTTTATCTTTCTCCCTCTCCCTCTCCCTTTATCCTGTAATGGCAACTAATGATAATAGTAATAGTTTGACTACTTTTCAAGATTTAATCCAAGAAAACTCACAGACAAATTCTACTCCCAACTCTCTTTTGGATACAGGCTCACAAAACAGTTCAGTTAACAACAACGGCAGCTCTATTGTTACCTCTAATAATACAAGCAAGAATTTAATTTCTACTGAGGAATATGACAAAATTAAGAATTGTAGTCCTGATACCGATAAGAAGCCATCTTCCATAGAATATTTGACATTTTTTAACTGTGGTCATGTCAAGTCTAGTAGTAGTAGTAGTCCAACAGCTGCTGATAATGATGATGATAACAACAACCTAACTAATCAAACAGTCAGGGAATTTACTTTGTTTATAGAGGAAAATCAGTCTATACCTATTGCAAGTAATGGTTTAACGTTTCCGCAATCATGGACTTTTAATGGCACAATTCCTGGTCCAACTATGCGGGTAACAGAGGGTGATCTGGTAAAAATCAACGTAATAAACAGTAAGGAAAACAACCATACGCATTCACTGCATTTACATTCAATACATCCTTCAGAGATGGATGGAATAGATGGACCTGGAGGGTTTATTAAACCAGGTCAAAACTTTACATACTCTTTTACAGCACAGCCATATGGTGTCTATCCGTATCACTGTCATTCAACGCCTATTGATCAGCATATCAACAAGGGTTTGTATGGTGCTTTTATTATTGACCCCAAAGTACCAAGACAAAATATGACTGAGATGGTTATGTTGATGAATGGATATGATTTAGACTATGAAAAAGAAGGAATAGGACCTAGCCGTATTCCAACTCCTCAGGAATTTGAAGAAGACTATATGCCACAAGAATTTGAACATGGAAATGAAGTATATACTGTAAATGGTAAGGCATTTGATTATGTGGAAAACCCAATTCCTATTCACATTAACTCAGACTATCGTATCTACCTGATCAATATGTTAGAGTTTGATCAGGTTAATTCATTTCATTTGCATGGAAATATGTACAAGTACTACCCAAGTGGAACTTCCAAAGACCCTTCCTTTGTTAATGACATTGTTACACTAGGTCAAGGCGATAGAGGCATAGTGGAATTCAATTATCCTTATCCTGGAAAATACATGTTTCATTCGCACATAAATGAATTTTCAGATTTGGGATGGATGGGATTATTTAATGTGATAGGATAATATTAAAAAATAACTGATATCAATATGATTATATTCTGATCCATCGTTCAAAACTAATCATCTTCATTAATTTCATTAACATTATTTGATAGCCATTATTGGATATTTTGATTAGACCTGAACACTTTTTTATCCATAAATTTAGTTAATTATTTTAGCAGAGACTAATTTTGAGTCCGACTTTTATTATCCACAAAATGATCACATGGAACTTCTATGGGTGCATCAAAGGACAACATTTGGATCCAATCAAAAAATATACTTATGTTTCTAAGTATCCTTAGTGAATTACGGTATTGTTGCACAAATGAACAAAAATTATGTGACGTTTCTCCCTAATTGTTCTAAACTCTTGTCGTAATTTGTTACCAACTATCAATTTCTCATCTTTTGTTCCCTTTGAGTCCTAGTAAGATAGTAAAATTACATCGGGCGTGGTGGCCTTTGAAATAGATGAATTACGAGTCCAAATGTGAGATTATCTTCTCTCGTAGTTAGGATAAAATCTGATTTATCAATATTTTTGAAACTAGCCCTGCACATATTAAGCCTAAACTGGTCTTTTATGAGTTCCAGTTAAAATTAGAAGTTGATAGATATCTTTAACTTTATGCAATAGCATTTACAATTTATGACCTTAAGCATCAATTGTAAGGATGTGGGAGATCCCGTGTGTACTCATACGATGTATGGCGAAACAGAAGAAGAATTGCTGGAAAATGCGAAGAAACATGGTATAGAAGTTCATGGCTATACAGAAGAGTCATTCGAAGAAGAAATGGCAAAGAACCTTGAAAATTTTAGAAAAGTAATAAAAACAACTTAATTTTTATACCTCATTTTTTTCCAGCTAAAAAGATTAATTTTAACCTAAGTGACAGGGAAGAAATGTAAACTGATAGAGTATGATCCTTTCTTTACGATTAGTTTTGATTGGCTTTTGATAAGGTGAATAAATTATGAAACTGAGAGTAGTTTTAGAGTAGGTCTTGAAGATAAAGAGATTGCTGGTTTGATACTCGCAACAGATTCTTCAATCACTCTTGTTTCTTCATGCAGCGTCCATCGATAATAAATTCTAGTTAAAAACTTGGTTATCTCCCACCATTCATACATCAGTCCTGATGGCATTGCTGTTTTATCTCAGGTCTCGATTCAAATCCTGTACCATTGTCCATTTTAACTTTTATCCTTCGAGAGGTTATGATTTAAGGTTCATAATTGATTTCTGATCGAATGGATATCAAAGAAAGGTTCCAAAAGATGATCCTAGCAAACACTAATAATATATGAATTCCATTCATCGACATGGTTACTAATTATGATAAAATACTGTTTACTTCTTTTATTTAGTATTTATCCATACCATCACTGCCAAACCAACCGTTTGAGCTAGGTTAATGACAAACAAGTAGGGTGCAGCTGCATCCACAATCGTCTTTATTGCAGGACCAGCTGTGTAAAGATTAAACCAAAAGATAACAATCACAATGTTTTGGACCATAAATGCTGAAGCCACAGTTATCAAACCATAAGTAAAATATGATTGGACAAGTCTCGTATTCTGTACATATATTACTATTATTGTTCCAAGCAATCCTATGTTAAGAAGAGCCGCAATGGCTGCTGCGATCATGAAGTCCATTTGTTTATTAAATTAGTTTAAACAACATTGTTTAATTTACTTTTTCCCAATTTTGTCCATAATTTCCTTAAATGCAGAATAATTTTTTTCCATTAATGGAGATATGAAATATGTTGCACCATAGGCGTCTTCATTGTCTGTAACAATAAGGCTATTTTTATTTAGGACATTTAGATGATGAATTACTGTTTTATAATCCAGTTTTAGTTGAACGGACACTTGGTTAGCATTTGACGGACTTTTAATCAAAAAATTTATTACTTTTGCTCTATTTATTCCGCCTCTAGTACTTACTATCATTGACCATAGCAGCCTCTTAAAACGAGGGTCGACAGGTTTTTCTCCATTTATATTCGGTTTATTGTTCTTATTATTGTCATTTTTGAACTCAGATCCTCCGATTCTATCTTCATTATTATCTGCATCTTTCTTGTTGTTTGAATCAGAATCGGGTGAATTCAAGGTAAGACATTAATATTATTATGTTGTATGATAAAAGTTTATTAGAGCAGGTAATAAAATCGGGGACTAGATTTATTTACATAAATAATATCCGATGCTATCCATACCTAGTTCTCATAAATTAAGGCGTAATTATGGTATAATTTGGGAATTTGCTTAAATAACTTTTTTAACACTCCTCTGTAATGTCAAGAATTGACTACAACAAAAACGTAACTAACAAAGACAATACAAGTTTACCTGATAGACATACCGATCGTTCATATAGACAAGGATCAAAATTTTTATTTATTGGACTTGTTTTGGCTATCGCACCACTAATATTCCTGTCCTCAAGTATGATATCCGTTCATGGAAATAGTAATGAGTTTTTAGCCTTTGGTCAATCTGAAGGTGACAAGAATGTTGGAACAAGCTCATTGCCTCAACCAAACAATAATGATACTCTAATAAATGTAGAAGCATCCAACGCTCTTTTTGAACCTGCAGCAGGATTATCTAATGTATTTGGCCCTGGTGGACTTTTTCCATTTGATAACTTTAGCTGTTCAGATGCATTGACCTGCGGAGTTTCAGCTGGAGAGAATGCTGAGTTTGTTGGTACTTTTGAAAAAGGGAATACAAACAATATGACTGGATTTGAAGCAACTTATACATCTCCAGTAACATATGGACCACACCAAATAGCCGGCCATGAATACAAAATCACATTAACTGATGTGAACTGGAACAGTCCTAGTGCATCTCTTCCTACAGAACAACCACAATTTGCAGCACTTACAAATAACGTAGGATTTAATCAAATACAACATGGAGCTTCCAACGTAGATAGATCAGATGTACCACAACTTTCTAACATGGTATTTCTATATGGACACGCCCAAGTCGCAGATATCACAAATGGAAATAATACTGTAGTAGCCGAAGATGTTTTTACACATCTAATGGTGGGTCACGTAATGAATGAGCAAACATTTTATCAGGATTTGAGGGATGAAGCATTGAGTCCAAATTTTGTGTTTCTATTTACAATAAACATACCCGATGATACTGAATTACCAGGTGTTGGTTCCCTTACTGCTGAACAAGCTCAATCATACACCCCACTTACAAGCGACCAATCATTGGATACTTCTCCACCAATAGACTATCCAGTAAGTATTCCTGAGCCACGAGATGAAACGATGGGAGAGATTGATGAACCAGGTGCCCAATCAACTACATGGCCAGTAGCAAACAAAGAACAACCTTTATTGTTTAACTTCTTGGTATACCAAGATACAAACATAAAGGTCCAATAACTTTATTTTATCTTATTTACTACAAGTTAGTATGAAATATGCTTTAGATTTATTACCGATTATTAATTTGGTGCAGTAACTTATCCAAATGTAAATACGTAAGCTTGCAATCCTTTTCCATGAATTTCAATCAAAAGTATATGACTATCGTCACTGTATGATCCGTGATTCACTATATTATACAACCTTGGCTCATTAGCAATGAATTTACTATTAATTCCAATGTCAATTCCTTTGGATTTATTCGATATCAAAGAATTGTTTTCATATACTGTTAATTGACTTTCATTTTTATCACTGCTATTAACACCAACTACAATGTTTACAGACTTTGCCGAATAGTCTAGTAATATGTGACCCGTATTACTTTGTAATTCTACATTATCGGGATTGTTTTTCCATTTTCCTTCTAAATATATTGTATTAGGTTTGGTGGTTGAATTTGACAACGATGAAGATGTATATGTTGAAGGTAAGAAATAATCTATTGTTTGACCCAAATGAAATCCTTCAGGATTTCCTATTGCTGAACGAGATGATTGGTTTCCAAAATACAATTCAGGTGTTTGTATTTTTGAAAAATCGACAGGTTGTCTGAGAAAATTAGTAACAGTATTATTATTAGTATTCTGAATTACTTTGCTATTATCAAAATAAGTATTATTATTGTGATTCATACTTTTTATACTTTTATTGGCATTTCTTTCATTTAGAAGGGATTGAATTACCTTTTCTGTGCGATCGTAATTAGATTCGCCGATCTTATCATACCTTATATATCCTTGAGCATCCACAAGATACATTCTAGGCCAATAGCTGTTCTCGTATGCATTCCAGGTACCATATGCATTGTCCTGAAGGACTGGATACATTATTCCATATCTTTGTACTGCAGATTTTACATTTTCCACATTTTTTTCGAATTCAAATTCTGGTGTATGAATTCCAACTATTACTAATCCATTATCAGAATATTTTGTATCCCAATCTTCAAGATGTGGAAGTGTCCTTAAAACATTGATACAACTATAAGTCCAAAAGTTGACAAGTACCACATTTCCTTTCAATGAAGCGATGTTCACAGGCATGTTACTCTTTGTATTTATATTGTCTTCAATTTTCTGGAATTCAGGTGCCCTTTTAATTTGAACCACTGGATCAATATTAGTCCCCTTTTCGTCACTAATATTGGCAGTAGTCATGGATTTTTCGAGACTCTCTACTTTGTCTTTAACTAATACTGATTTTTTCAATGACTCATCAATTGCATAGCCAAATAGAGTGGAGTTGATGGTTATGTAACCAACAATTGATGCCACCGAAATAATCCCAATTATAATGACTAAATGAATAAGATTCATTTGTTAATATTTTCTTGGGTTTTATTGTTATTATAGATATACTTTGAATACCATACAGGACAACTCGGATATTTAGTATTCGCCATTGTCAGCCACGTATCAAGTACTCAACATGACAAATCTATTGTCCAAGGATAATCAACAAACTAAAATAACAGTTTTCCCATCCAATTGATAACACTCTAAATATTTCATATTTGATATTTGATATTTGATATTTGGAATCGCATTATTGTGAATTTTTTACTAAAAAGTGTTACCTAAAATAATAGAGGTTAACTGATAGGCTTTGCAATAGATTTAGCATGAGCCTAAAATTCAATTATGACAAATTAGTTTATAATAATTGAAAGAAATTATTAAATCATTAAGGTCAATATTCTTAATCCGTAGTGGTTTAATGGTGAATTCATCTGTATACTCATCTCAATACGATGCGATTGTAATAGGAGCAGGACATAATGGTTTGACTTGTGCTTGTTATCTTGCAACAGCAGGTCTTAAAGTATTGGTATTAGAAGAATATCACTCAATAGGAGGTATGACAATAACAGAAGAAGTTACTTTACCTGGCTTCAAATCTGATGTCCATGCGTTTGGTTATCAGCTCGCTAACTATTCTCCAGTTCCAATGGAATTAGGACTGCGTAAATATGGATTTGAACTTGTCTATCCGGAAATATCCTATTCACATGTATTTCCAAATGGTAAATATGTTGCCATGTATCCTTCAATAGAAAGAACAGTAAAAAGTATTGAAAAATTTTCAATTCAAGATGGGAAAACTTGGAGTAAATTATATAATGAATTTCTTTCAAATAAGATTGCTCTAATCAATTCCATAAACTCTTCACCCTGTTCTTTGGACTCTCAAGGGCAGGATGAAAACCGTCTTAAAGTGAGTTCTGAAGATTATAGAAAACAACTACAATCAATGAGATCCTGGTGTAATGAGAAATTTGAATCCGAAGAAGTCAAGATAATGTTTGGTACATTTGCAGCATTTGTAGGTCTTTCTCCTGATGATGCAGGCGGTGGAGAATTATGTTATCTCTTCTCAGGAACTATTCAAGATCAAGGTAATAACATCGTTAAGGGGGGTTTTGGAAAGCTACCGTTATCTTTAGCAAGGTATCTTGAATCCAAAGGAGGAGAAATAATGACTAATTCGAAAGTTTCGGATATTGTCATTGAGAAAGATAGAGCCATAGGAGTTTGTCTTTCAGATGGACGCAGAATCAAAGTTAATAGACTAGTTGCATCCAGTACCGATCCCTACACATTGGTTCTAAACCTGATTGGTGAAGACAATGTTGATTCTGATATAGTAAGAGATATCAAGAGAATTGAATGGGGTGATGCCATTTTTGGACTTTACTTAGCCTTAAGTAAGAAACTAGAGTATAAGGCAGGAGAAGAAATAAACAAATCAGCACAGGTGCATATTTCTCCTCCAGAGCTAGAATATTTTTCAAAACTCTTCTCCGAATGTAGAAGTGGAAGAGTACCCGAAAATCCCCTTCCAATAATGAGTAATGATTCGGTTATGGATCCAAGTAGGGTTCCAGTTGGTAAACATTTAATAAAATTCCTCATACCTAATGTTCCATATAAAATTGAAAATAAAGGAAGAGATGAACATGAATCAGATTGGAATCTGGTAAAAGACCGATACGCACTTCAAATAATAGAAATGGTTACAAGAGACTATATCCCTAATCTAATGAACGCAATCTTAAAAACAACAACATTCTCTCCAACAGATTATGAAAAAAGACCTTCTACATCAATTAAAGGAACACTTGCCTGTGGAAGCTTGTTACCTTATCAAACTAAGTCAATGCGTCCGATAGCACAATTATGTAATTATAAAATTCCTGGGATAGAGAACGTATATCTTTGTGGATCTGGAAGTCATCCCGGCCCCGGTGTCTCAATGGCGCCCGGAAGAAATGCTGCTCAAACAATCCTGTCCGATCTCGGGATAGATTTTAATAAGTTGGTCAAGTAATGTTGCTAATCAATGTGGATTGGTAATAATTGCCTTACCTAACGTAGAGGCTTCAAGTTGACTTTTCAAATTTGAATGATTTACAAAAAAATACTTTTATTAAAAAAATGAAGATTGATATTTCTATTTATACATTTTAGTTGAATGATATTCAAATGGGTAAATACACGAAGATTATGAACGGAATTTTGAATTTAAAGACATATGAATATTATTAGTTACTCTAGTATGATTAGTCATGATTACATTTGCTCCCTTCATTCATTGATTCGATCATCATTTGAGCATCTTGAAATTGTATCCTTGTACCTTGTATATTGCGCCATGGAGTTGACCATTTTTGAACTAACAATATTGAGGAATAAATACGAATTAAGACCAAAATATGGATGAGTAGAGATGGAACGGGAAGTAGTAGAGGGAACCGGTGAGAAACCTCTAGCTGTCTTACTTCCCTTCCATGCACTCGCAAACTAAAAGAATGTATGTTTGGCTTGATGCGTTGGAGTGGATTAATAATTCAACATACAGTCTAGTGCAGCATCTTTCTAGGAACTGAATATATTTAGTTTATATTGTGATTATTGAATTTGAAAATAACTTTTATTTGGTTCAGTAGTTCGTTCAGCCCCTCATATTTCCATTATGTTGAATTATTATTGGCATCAAATATAGAGCTTTCAAAGAAGCAGTTTTACAACTTATTCCATTATTTGAGGAATCAATAGTTAGAATAGATGGTAGGTAATCCTTTAACTAACCTTCTTAATGGGTGTTAGAATACAATGATGATGATATACAGAATCGTGTGATTAAACCTGGTAGTCCCATTATTTAGGAATAACTTGGAAGGATTTTATTGTTAGAGGATGATTACCTTATCAGAAAGTTATGAAGTCAGAATGGTTCTAGAATTAACCATAAATTTGATGAAGCAATGATGCAGAATGAGTACAAAGGAACAGATTTGAGTATTTAGTTAGAATTCTTAATTTTCCCTCATCGATTCATTTGTCTGCGCCAATCTCAAATACAAAATTGATAGAATCTATATTATTGAACATATTCCTATTCCGTACCTACTTGTCAAACTGTTTTAGTATTTTCATTTTGATAAATAAGGTAATAATCATCTTAAACATCAAGAATCTTCATTCCGAGATTTATCCTCCACTTACTTATCATATGGATGTGTCGTCTTCTCATTGCATCCCTTACAGTATTTGACCATCTTATCAGCTGATTCCTATAATACTGAGACGTAGGTATCTAGTCATGTACTATTAAATTAATCAATATTTTTGGATAAAATTTGTCTGTATTTTCCAACGACCTCTAATTTCTCGAGTAAGAAATTTAATAAAAAAGAGAAAAGTAATAAAGGCATCAATTAGAAGTTCGCATGGGGAACTTTCTCATGCTTTTGTATCTTTCTCTCATGCAAGAATGGTAAGATAGATTGGGGTGTTACCTATCTATTATTTTCCAACATGGTTTTCCTGTTGAGGGTGGTATAATGACCGAGCTTTATGACCTTTAGATACTTATCACATGATTGTAGCCTTTATTACTTTTGTCCGAGATTTTGTGTAGTCACAAAAGTCGCATTAAATGAGTCTGAGTATTGCATAATAGGAGGAAATCCTATTTATTATTGATCTAGATTTTCATTTTTTGATCTAAGAATGTAATTTAAGTTGTCTTTTCATCTCATTAAGTCGGGAAGAATTTCTAGTTATTATCATACCTTAATTAAAGTACATCTACGCAATGGATGCGTAAATTCATCAGACATAGGATTAATGTTTAGTTGTATGAGGATTCATTCTCAGAACAGAGAATGAGAACAATAACAATGGTATATAGATAATTTTCCTTTTTCTTATCTTAAAGAAATGGTAAAGCAGGATATAGTCATTGGAATCGTAGCTGTACTGGTGGTAATGACTTTGTCAGCGTTGGTAATAATAATGTCCGTCGAACAGACATCTATACAAAAGGAAAATGACGTACATCTAATGGAGATAGTCTCGACAAATAATCAATTAGTAGATGTTTGTAACTGGGATGTTCCTAGAGGTATTGCTGTTGAACTATGTGATAAGCAATTAAAACGGGTGTGGGACAATTTTTGTCAAGACAATGAGGAGAATCTTAATAGTTGTTCTAGAGTTGAAACATATTTACAGAGCCGGGATCTTTTATAAATCCCCAGGTTCTTGAATGGAAATGTATGAATAAATAGAGAGGTATGATTTAAAGTAACAATTATGGAACCACCGTTCATTGATGCTATATGCAATACAGCAGTATTGGTTAATCTCTAACGGAATCATATATCAAATTGTGCTTTGTCTAATGATAATGGTTGCATTTAATTCGTCAAGATCTTTAATATTTTTATGCTAAGGTGTTTATCTCGTTCGGGTATTATTTACCACCTACCCTGTTAAAGGTTATTGTCAGTTTTCTCATGAATGCTTTGTAATATTTACTTAAACTATTGGATGAGTCTTTTGAGTTTTGGGCAGTCATCGACATAGTATAGTACAACAAGACTACTTATGATTAGTGTCAATTTTCATTTTAGAATTTGACTATTAGAATTTCTCGAATAGCAAGAATTAAAGCAGGAAAAAGAAATAGTAGAGGCATCAATTAGAAGTTCGCATGGGGAACTTTCTCATGCTTTTATGTCCCTTTTTGAATGATATATTATCATTCAAGCCAAACTCATTATCCAATCCATCTCATCACCGAATAGATTATTATCCTTATCATTTACGATTTGATTCTAGGTTATTCACTCTGAGTTCTATTTTAGGATACTTGTCACATGATTGTAGCCTTTATTGTCTTTTTCTTGGTATTCAAGACTGAGACTTGTGTATTACCCTTCGAAGTCTAAGAGTAAATATGATATGAAAAAAATCCCATTTGATTTTAATCTAAATTATCATTTCATGTTATCGAGGTAGAAAGTCTAGGAGCTGGTCTTGATTGGCCTTTCTTTTTTACTTTCTGTTCAACTATACAACCAAGGAATGTATCCTCCTATAAAAATAATTTTGCTTATTTTGAATTTGGATTCTTAATCTTGAGATGGTTACAAGTGGTGAAAATCATATATCCCTAAGGGAAAATCGAAATCCTAAATTGGCCCTAGACTCCATTCAATCAATGGAACCTGATAGAATTTATCATTTCTTTTTCTAATTCCTGTGTTTGAACCGAACCAAAATCAGAATATAATGCTATGAACCTAATTGTAACAGTCCCGTTATTATGAGGAACATAGATCACCTCGTTTGTTGTCACCGTACCAGTGTGTGCACTCACCGCTCGCATAGATAAATGAAAGAGTCTTTAACATGTCTACATTCCACTTGGACTTGTTAACATCTTCCACCACAAAATCATCATAACCCAGCAATTTTTCTTGTATTTTTGAAATACTTTTGAATAGTTATTTGCCGATGATACTTCATCCAAATTGTTACAATCAAATAATACTCTAATATATGGATTATTAGAATATATAGAGAAATCAAAAGTGTTTTCAAAATTATTTGTGTTTTCTTCGACTGTAAAATTTATTGGATAATCGATATTCATTTTACACTTATCGGATCTAAAGGTACTCCAAGTCAAAGTGCCTTGATGAGCACCTAAGATTTGAGGTGTCTCATAACCTATAAGAAAAAGAGTGGTAAGGATTAGGACAAAAAAATATTTCACCATAATTAATCTCACATCCTATCATTCTAAAATTTATTCCTAATTCTCATACTCAATATTGATAAGAAATTAATATTGGGAAAAAATGTCCTCAGGATGGAACAACCTACTCACATGATTGGTACAAGAATCAATATTGAATTTTTTTCGAAACTCGCATGTAAAAGGGACAAATTGACATTATCAAAGTTATAAAGAGCATCTATCAGGAAACCAAATGAGATTCCAAATTTATGTAATAAAAAGTATCTCTGACTGGCTAGATGAGAATTAATATTTTGCCTCTCAAAAATAGATATGATTCATTCAATACTTTCTCCATATTTCAGAAATTATCCGCATGCCTACGCAATAGGAAAATAGTAATAATAATTATCTTTCTATCATATAATTTTGTGAAAATATACAACTCGGGTCTATGGTTTATTCTCAAGATGACCTATCTGAGATTACTCGGTTTCTCCTCTGATAGAAAAATTAATCTCCCCCTTAGGACGAAATCTGAAAAGCGAAGTCTAAAAATTGTTCCTTTTTGGTAACCTTATCACAGGATCTAAATAAAAAGTTATCTAAACACAGTAAAATTTCTAGAAAAAGCAGAGAAAAGTAATAAAGGCATCAATTAGAAGTTCGCATGGGGAACTTTCTCATGCTTTTGTATCTTTTTCTCATGCAAGAATGGTAAGATAGATTGGAGTGTTACCTTTCTATTTTTTTACTGTCATCATCATGGTTATCAGATTGTGGTATAATGACCAAGATTTGTTCAACTGTCATGATGCTTATCACATGAATGTAGCCTTTACTACTTTTCTCTCTCACTACGCGCAAAAGTGATGAGACTTGAGTTTCACCCTTTGATCCAGGTGTAAGAATGACTTGGGAGAAATTCCTATTTATTATTTATCTTGATTATCATTTTTTGATCTAAGAAGAGAGTCTAGCAAGGAATAAACAATATCTATGATAGGATCCTATCAATTTTTCCTGTCATCTTGTAATAAGCAATTTATCAATAAGTTATATAGTTTTATACCTTTATACTAGCAATGAATAAGATTCTGTTAATTTCCATAGCAGCAGCAATATGTACAGGAATCGCGGGCATTCTTCATCTAAATATGCTCCCAGCCAATAATACCAATTCTACAATCCTTTTTCTGGTAGGTGGTTTGGCTCAAGTCTTTTGGATTGTTCCTACAATTAGAAATTGGGGTAAAATATGGGATTACATTGGCATAGCAGGAACTTTTGCATTTGTACTTATATGGGTTATTACTAGAATACCCGAAAATCCAATAACTGGAAGAGGAGGAATGGTTGGAGACATGGCAATTGCGATAGAAGTCTTTCAAATAGCATTTATAGTATTATTAGGGATCTTGGTTGCAATGAAATCATCAATGAGAATAAACACGAAGAAGAAATTAATTGTTTGAAGTAAACCTTGAATGCAGAAATAAGTAAACATCAGGAAATAAAAAAACACATTGAAAATTATCCCAAGAACAAATAGCCTAAGACTACTTTTATGAAGACTAGACAAATTCATTTATTTATTACAAATTCTATACCAATCCTTAATTACAATCATGTTTATCTGGTATGTAACATTATTATTCTGCCTGAACTACTGAGCATAAAGATGATGCGGGTATTTTATTGAGTCTAGGTAACAATTTAAACAATACCGTGTAGTTTTCTTAAGCAATAAAATTACAATACGACTGGTAAGCTTAAAGACATTATAGATGCTTTATTTGAGATTTTTGATGTAAGAGATTTAATACCATGCCTTTCAATAGGTTTATTCCTAAAAGAATGGTATACAACTTTTCAAATACATATTTGTTCTCAAATTTATTACTAATGCAAAATCGAAAACAAATCTAGTAATAAGCAGGTCAAAACAGCATTTTGCCATAATCCCAAGTAGAAAAGAACTTTGGACTAATTTCAACAAGGACAACCCCTCCCTTTTTTGAATCTTCGGAAATCATTTTTGCTATTGGATGATCAAGATACCAAGATATTTCAAACTAATTTTTTCTCCTAATGGAACAACTATTTTTAGATCATCTATTATGGTTGCGATTCCCTTACCTTTGACTCCTCTAACTGGAGGATTTTCATCGTCTATTGAAAAATAAATAGTCGACCTCTTTAGAATATTTTGAGTTTTTTTAGCAAATTTAGATGTGTTTATCCAGAGTTTTTCCTCATCTTTGTCATAGTAAAACCAGACAGGTTGGATATTTGGATCGCCTTGTTCATCTATAGTGGCCAACTGCAAATTCAATTTATTTTCAAGAAATTTCTCTGCTTCTTCTTTGGTCATACTAGGAATTTCGGAAGTGGCACTAATAATTTTCATAAGAGATAGCTTACATACTTATAGATAAAATTTCCTTCTATAATTTTTTCCTCTTATTTATCATCACATCTTTCACATGAATGCCAATGGGTTGCGGGGTTCGCCCTACTTCTCACACCTAAACAACCCAATAGTTATTGTTATACATAGTTACAATTATAAAATATAATGAAAATTTCTAGAGGGGGTCGGAATTTACTAATGCTAGGATTAATGTAATGGCCAAAATAAATATTATTGAATCTTGAACATGTGTTTTCATTTTTTGAACCTTTGTATTTGTAAATTTATCCCTTAATGTTGCTGTAGCTGTGAAAGACAATTTGTGATTTTAGTCGCCTAGTAATTTAATTGAAAGTCATTAGAGAAAAAATTGAGTCTTACTCTAAAAGGTTCTATTAGGAGGTTCATTTGAAATAGAAGGGTTCTATAAAACATGAACTAATGCTACTTGGAGTAAAATTTAATACGGCCAACTTGGTTTCCGTTGCATTTTTACTACTAACAATTGGATTTGTTTGTGTTGTCATTAGAGCTTTTATGTTAACATTCATAGAAGTTTATGATTTAGATTGATTTGGCATTTTGCTAGTTTTTGAATTCTTTTTATACATAGTCATCTAATGTTAATTGCCTGATATGAACAACAAAGAAGAGAAAGAAGGATATGCTTGGTCTGAATGGTTAGATCTTAATCACTCTATTATCACTACAACTGCTAATCTTGACAAGCCTGGAGTCTTTAAGGTTCATGCAAGCATGAAAATTCTATACATTGGAAGTGGTACAAGCATAAAACAATCATTGTTAGAATCGTTATCAGATCCTTGTATAAGCAAAGCAAAGAGATTTAGTTATTTGATTACGGAAAACGCCGAGCACGTAAAGGATCAATTGCTAAAGGAATATCGTGAAAGTCATGGCGGAAGTGTGCCTACATGTATGGATAATTAATCGAATCAATGATTCCACCAAAAACTACTGTATTCAAGTCTAACTTGGTAGAAGTGGGAATTAGGTTGACAAATCTGTAATTGCAACATACTACACATTTTATTTCATGATCTGTCCTTAGCTCTTCATGATGATTTAGCATATCATTAACGATTGCCTTCAAGAAAATATCAGTCCTTAAATGTGGATTCTGCCATTATCATGTCCGTATATGAAAATTTATTGATGTATAAATCGTATTGATATCAAAACTATTTCTAATTATGTTGCTCATGATCTTAATACTAATTATTCTTAAATATTTACGCAATAATAATAAAGCATTGTCAACGTATTCCTTTGATAAATCACTTGTTCTAGTCCATGGATCTTGTCATGGAGGATGGTGTTGGAATAAGATGATTCCTTTTCTAAAGATGTATAATCATGAAATCTATACTCCTACACTTACCGGTTTAGGCGAAAGAAGTCATATATTATATGAATCTATCAATTTATCTACCCATATCAATGATATAGTTCAAGTATTTGAGTATCAAGATCTCTATGATGTGGTCTTGGTAGGTCACAGTTATGGAGGTATGGTGATTGGCGGCGTAGCAGAGAAAATACCAGATAGAATCAGATCAATGGTTTTTCTTGACGCTTATATTCCACAAGATGGTAAGAGTGGATTTGATCTGATACCTGGTTTAAGAGATATTTATGAACAAAGACGACTAAAAGAAAAAGGTAAAGATTGGCTTGTACTCTCATATACACCTGAGGAGTTTGGGGTTACTAATAGTGATGATATTAATTGGATGAAAAGCCGTTTGTGTCCAATGCCTTTCCATACTCATGACGAGGTTTTATCAATCAAAGAAATCAAATCCAAGAGGTTATCAAGAACTTACATCACATGTACCGATTTCGAGATTCTATGTTTCATAACATGAAACCAAAAGAATCAGAAGACTGGATTATTTTGAGCTTCGAAGAGGTCATGATTCAATGATCACGGCACCAGAAGAACTATCCAGATTGCTGTTAAAGATCATAAACGATAATGATTAGTAGAGGTTTATCTCATGTTGACTAAACATAAACTCTAAAAACCTAGGTAGGCTTTGCAATCGACATGGTGCGAGTCCAATTTTGTAAAGAAATCTGACCTTATCGAAATTCCTTCTGAGATGTAAGGCATAGACCTAAGGATTCAAATTTACCAGTATCAATAATTTACTGAGTGAATCTATTGAGGTTTGTTATTAGGGAAAATCTTAATCTCGATCTTCAATGCTAAATTATTATCTGCACTATGAAAAGTCATCAGTCACTGATCGCCATAATTACCATAATTTCTTTTTCAATATCCATCCTTACATCATTTCTTCTTACCACAAACAACAAATTACAATCTAATACTATTTGTAACTTTGATTGCAATAACAATAATAATGGTGAATTGCCCCTCCTAATCAATTCACATAATTTGAAAGTCCTAATCGGGAACACTGTAGATACCAAATATGATACGAAGCTCATTACTCTTGATAAAACTACTCAAATGCCTGAAATCCATGGATTCCATGACATTGTTTCCACTCAGATTAGCAAGATGTATAACAATGATTTGACTTTCACTATCAATTTGGATGATGATCCAAATAAAAATAAAAAATATGAATCAACATATCTTTGGCTAATAAGCCATCTTGATCCATTAAATGAAGACAATCACGTCTTTACTATAATTATACCTAACTTTGGCAGCGAATCCAATTTTAGAATCAAAGGATGGTATTTGGCAATTTATGACAATATAAATAACAAATATTCACTTCCTTTATCACGGATAGACAAGATGACTGATAATAAAGTGGAAATAACAATCGATCCTAATTTGATAGGGGATATCCTCGAATTCAATTACACAACCGCAGTTATGATCAGAGTAAATAATACATTTCTTGATAAACAACCAGATTATCTAATTGACTCATCTCCTGATGATAATACCTTTTGGTCGAAATGGTTTCTTTAAGAATAATGATTTCATTCCCATTACTAAATGTCTTGAGAAAAGTCAATAATATACTAATCCAATTGGGATTATGAAAGTAACTTTTGCTTCTTGCAGGCATAAGGTCGTTTTGGTTATAGAAACGAACCCAAATTGAATACTGTTCATTATGGACCGTTTTATGTTTCTAAATTTGGATGTGCTCCGAACGAATAACTTTTGATATGTTATATGAATTACTATTATTATTTTGAAGCTTATTTTTAGCTCCTGACAATATATCATTAGCAGTAGAACCCCACATTTATGAGAAATAATGACGTAAGAACAATCCTTCATTTTAGTATATAATAACTTTAGTGAATATCAAATTCTAACATCGTAACAATGTATGGTTATTAGATGGCCAATAAAAGATACATAAATAGATGTTATATCACCAGAACCAATGGTTAGTAATATACATTCACAACAGACATTAGATTTAATTACTAGATACAACTCGCTATCGTTCTTCATACCGTTTCTATTAATCTAATTCTAAAATCATGGTTCGATTCTAACATACTATATAAGAAGTCCATCAGAAAAATATAGTATCATTTTAGATAATAAATAAATGATATAAATTGTACAGTAAAATCGCATGAATAAAATCAACCTATTTGTAATCGCAAGTATTCTTGCAACAGCTTCTTTAATGGCAGGGACCTTTACATTAGCAGCAATAGCCCAAGCTCCAATTACACCAGATAGTGAAATGAGTTCTACGACAGATCCAATGTCTTCAAACAATACCGCAACAGATGGAAATGTTACGGGTGTAGATAACTCAACAACACCTATGTAGGTTAATATGCCAACTTATAGCCACGAACAATTTTCAATCCTCCTTTATTTTCTGTTTTGGATTTTCAAAATTTATTAAACAGTATTATTTGACCGCTCCATAGAATAATAATTTTCAAAAGTACTGTCTTTTTAATGTTGTATTGTGATTAAATTGATGTTATTACTATATCAATTTTGATTCCAAACATACTTTTGAGATATTCATTTCTTGTATTCCTAAAATAGAGAGGACATGTTTAAGGGTTATATTAATAATTGAGTGAATCTACGCTATTAGCAGTAGCTTTTAATCATATCATATACCTACTTGGGATAAAAAAGCCAATTTAATGAAGGGAAAAGTTGGTCGGATCAGAGAAGAACTAATTGAATATAACTTTACTACTTATGATATACCTGTATAGTTAAACACAAATTACATATCTGTAGTTGGAATTAATCCTTTATACAAATGCATATATTTCCGAGTTCAAATTACGGGATATGCTACGGATAATTGGACAAATTAGCACTAGATCTTACTTTCTAGTTATTACATTATAGCACTAATTTATTAATAAGTATGAGATTACCTATTTATTCCCATGATTATTTATTTTCATCCTGAATCTTACACTCACTCATCATACTTTCCTATACAAATAAATGATTGATTAAGAATGGGTTTAGAAAAAAAGGGCTTAATTTTTGGCAAGGGGCGACTTGAATCTCTTACTGACGGAGTATTTGCAATAATTATGACAATATTGGTATTTAACATAAGCGTGCCCGAGCTCATTTTATTTACAGAAGGGGATTTCGCTTCAGAAAGGCTTTCTGCTAAATTTGCTGATTTATGGCCTGATTTCTTAGCCTACGTGATTAGCTTTTCAACCCTTGGTGCTTTTTGGGTTGCACATCATAGAATTTTCCGCTGGATACTTTATGTAGACCGCCCTTTAATCTGGATCAACATCTCGTTTCTAATGATTATTGGATTAATACCCTTCTCAACTACAATACTTACACAGTACTTGGATAGTCAAAATTCGATCTTTGCATTTTCGTTCAATGCAATTCTTGCAGGTCTACTAATATATGCGATATACTATTATGTCAAAAGGAATCCCGATTTGGTTGACAAGTCGGTACAGGCTTTAATTGAGAAAAGCTCTAGTAGACGCATAGTAGCTACGATATTGACGTACTCGGTAGCAATAATATTTTCATTCATATACTTACAAGCTAGTCTGTTTCTTTTGTTGTTGGTTTTAATACCAGAGATCATACCCGACAAATATTTTGGAAGAAAGACTGAATAGATATTATTTATCAAAAATTTAATTCAATTTTACCAATTAAGAAAACTCCTTTCATTTTTGACTCAACTTTTGATTGATTGGAGTTTATAAGAGTATCAATAAACTGCTGCTCTTTTTTATACTAAATAGCATATAATATAATCATGTGATGCTTTTTGGCTTAATTCTCATATATCCAGATTACTCTAATACTGAATGTTAAATACTATACTATACTAAAGTCATAAATGAGGAATTTAAAAATCCAATCAAAATTGTATAACAAACATTTTCATAAAATATCCATAAAATTGGTTTTAATAATTATTGTTTCGGGATTTTTGGGAATTTCGTCTTTTGATTTGACCCCTAACAATATAATCGCACAGACTCTTCAAGGTAAATGTACTCCTGATATGGGAACAAATATTTCAAAGTCTAACTGTTTCTCAAACAGTCCTACAAATCCAGTATACAATGTTCCAAATACTGATAATGTTAGACCACCATCTGAAAATCCATCTGCCTACTCCAATAATTCAAACTCTAATACAAATGCATCCACTAGATAATCTAATCCTAGCAGACTAGGACAGAGCCAATTTCATCAATGACTATGGATTTCTTCCGAAATTCCTTTTCTTTTTTTGCTCTAGAACATAATTCTTCAGCTAATAATATTCCTATTTTTTTGCAGAATCGCATTTGATTAAAGATAAATTTAAGATTTTAATAGACGTTATCCATCTTTCTGTGCATTCATTAATGTCGAAGGGAAACACAATCTAAAAGTTTGCTCTAGGAACCTCTTCTGTCTTTAATGAAAAAATAAACTTACTAATTATCGAAAGAAGTATACTACATTAGCTATGTTATGAAAGAAAAAGCATTTCTCGATTGTACTTGTGCAATGTTATTGTATATGGAAATGTATCTGCTGTTGCAAATCAAGACGGCTTGGTTCTAACCACAACACTGCTACAACTTAGGTTTGTTACCATGTCTGTTATCGCATCTGTCTGTTTATCATTATCAATGTAATTCGTTTTTACATGTCGCCCGTTAGTGAGAACTTGAAGCGTACTCATCGTGCCGGCGAAACCACAGATCCGTTTCGTTTCGCCCCTTCGGTGCCCGGTCGAGCCATTGATACATTCCCCATAGCGCATCAAGGCCCCGCGAATAGGCAGAATAAGTGTGGTAGACGATGCCGTCAGAAAATGCAAAAGCGCTCATACCTGGTGCCTCGCGTGTGTAGGTTAGGATGTCGGTGCCGCTCATCATCGCGAACTTATTTGCACCCGACTCCGAGTCTGAAATCGATCTGAGCTCGCGATAATTGTAGTCGACACTGCCAGAGCCCTGCTGCTCCTCTGTGAAAGATGTATTGAAGTCGTAGTTGAAGTCGCTGTTCAAAGAAGATACCCAATTAAACGTCCAGCCCATACGGCGCTTGTAGGCCTGAAGGGCAGCGATAGGGGCACGGGAGACTGCGGTCATTGATACATCATGGTGTTCGAGATGAACGGCGAAACCGTTGAAGCCGTCGGTGATGGCAGAGCATGCAGGACAGCCGCCAGTATACTCGGGGCCGAACATGAAGTGATAAACGATAAGCTGCGAGTGTCCTCTGAAGAGATCGGCTAGAGACATGGTGCCATCATCAGTCTCGAAAAGATACTCTTTATCGATTCGAACCCAAGGTAGCTTCTGCCGCCACTGTGCCAGTTCGTCGCTACGTCGGGTTAGTGCCTTCTCGGCCTTGAGTAGCTCCAGTCGGGCCTCAAGCCACTCTTCTCGTGTTCCGATCTTGTGATCAGTCATCGTTTCTCTCCTTCCTGCCACCAAATAGACAGTATTCCAAAAGATATAGTTCTAGTTAATGTATCGTCCTTTTCTTTCTGCATAAGTCATGAGAAAGAACAAATTATTTAAGGTGCATCGCTCTATTACACCGTCCACCTTAATTTGATTCATTTACGTCTATCGTTGTTGTTTTCTTGGATATTCTGAATGAATTTAGTGTAGATTGTTGCATCGATCGCTTGTCCCTTGTATTTCTTTGGTTTTGTGATGAATTGGTTTAATCTACATTCTAATAACAATTACAAATGTAATCGTTTTATTCGTCTTTGGGAAAACTTTCGGTAATAGAATTCACTTAATACTCTTTAGTCTAATTAAAATAGTGTGGACCTACAACCGACCTCGCATAATACATAAAGATATAGCCAATTGTATAAAAGTTAGTTAAAGATAGATTTCATTAAATATTAATTGTAAGAATATAACAATACTATGTCAAATATAGTTAATAACATTGACCTTGACAAGATACAAAAGACCATAGAAAGTGGACATAAGGACTCACAATTTTTAAAGAAACCAATAAAATTGGAAGGGGAATGGAATTTTGACATTCAAAAAGGATACCAGTTTAAAACAGAACTAGCATATGAGAAAGGCAAAGAAGTAATCGAAATAGATTCACCATCGTTTTTGGGAGGTAGTGGTAACAGATTAGGACCTATGGGGTATTGTGTGGTAGGAATAACCTCTTGTTTTATTAACACATTCGTAAGTATTTTATCAAGTCATGGGATCAAACTCAATAAACTACGAATAAATGCAGAATGTAACGTTAATTTTGCCAAGACTTTTGATATTTCAGATGAACCTATCACAGAAGGAATAAATTTTGAAATTGATGTTGGTAAGAATGAGGACGAAGGAGATAACTTTGCAGATGATAAAAAACTTCGGAAGTTAATTATTATGGCTGAAGAGAGATGTCCTGCTATTTACAGTATGAGTCACATTATTAAGGTAAGCGCAAAATTGAAATAAACCAAAATAAAATTCAAAAAATACTATTTTATCAATAATATTCAATGATGTTACTAAGATGATTACCTGGTCTGGTGGACTTTGTAATAGTTGTATCAGGAGATGACACCTCAGAATGAATTTTATGAAGGCATTACAATTGATAACACCAATAGTACCGCTGATTTTGCACTGATAAATGAAACGATGGAAAATGACTGAGGTCACCGTTGTTACTATTGCAATCTGTCTTTTTTCGCTCCGTTGGTAAAAAAGTCTATAGTTTCTTTTAAGCTCTATATGACCGACTACTTTGATTGGTTGCCAACAAAAACAAAATTACTTTGATGTTTGTTTCTTATCTCCTTCTTTATTAGTAGCCTCTGAATGGGGTTTTGGAAGTAGAGGAGTGATCGCTTTTGATATCAGGA
>JARFXS010000200.1 GCA_029194465.1 Candidatus Nitrosocosmicus sp. | reverse complement strand
AAATGGGACTTTGTTGATTTTTGACGCTGGGGAGGGGATGCAATATAATTTTATTCGTACTGGATTGGGGTTTAATAGGAAAACTATGATATTCATTACTCATATGCACTCTGATCATATTTTGGGCATATTGGGTTTTCTACAAACACTATCACTACAGGGTAGAAAGGCTGGGGTTGATATTTTTGGTCCAGAACTACTGTATGATTTCTTAGTTGAGAACATGAAATTGCTCCCGATTAAATTAACTTTTCAACTAGACATTCATGTAATTCCTAATTCTCAAGGAACTCTTGTAGAGGAGAAGGACTATAAGATATTATACTGTAAATCCGAACATGGTCCTAATATTTGTTCATATGCATATTGTTTGCTTGAAAATGATAGACCCGGAAAATTCAACGTAGGGCGAGCAAAAGAATTAGGTATTCCCGAAGGAGAATTATATGGCTCACTTCAAAAAGGTGTAGATGTTATTTATGATGATAAATTGTTTTATTCTCGTGATATAGTTGGTCCTACAAGACCTGGTAGGAAAATTGGTATTTCTGGAGACACGCGTCCATCTGACAGTCTGTGCGATTTTTTTAGAAATTGTGATTTACTGATCTTCGAATCAACATTCTCATCCAATGAACTTACAAAGGCAATAGAGTCCTACCATTCTACTGCCATCGAAACTGCAACTCTAGCTAAGATGGCTTCTGTACATAGATTATGTCTGACCCACTTTAGCAGTAGATATAAAGATCTAAATGTCTTATTATATGAGGCCAAATCAATATTCTTTCATACCGAATTGGCATTTGATCTGAAAATAATACCAGTTCATTACCTAAAATAGCATCAAAATGCCGTTCATTAGCTAATCTTTTCGATAAAGTTCTTTAATACTTCCTTCTTGTCATTAGATAACACCATACAGGCATCCACCAGTTCTTTTTCAATTGTTATTTGATTGGATATTACCTTCTTAAGATTTTCAATGTCAAGCCTGTCTAGTCTTTCTATTTCTCCCCGATTATATGCCACAATGTACTCATTTATTATTTTCAAAATAAATGTGGGGGCATACCGTGAGAGCAATAAAATTCCGTCATTTATTACACTATTATTTTCATTAATGCTTGTATTATTCGCATTTGAATTTAAGAGATAAATCTCAAGCAGCTTCATTCGCAATCTAATGTCGCCTGTTTCCTCAATGGTTGATGCTATTATAAGGCCTGTATTTGTAAGCTCGTAGTACGGTATTCCTTCAATTTGAAGAGCTTTTGGGCCCCTTTTTATTGGCAACCTGCCACCCTCTTTTACGACGTTTGCGGGTATCAATACCTCGTCAAGATCTTTAAAAATAGCCGAGTAAATATTTTGCCATGCTACGCCATAATTCTTGGCAAAAATATGAGCTATTGCTGTCCTAGTTTTTCCACTAGGATTCTTTTCTAATGCTATATGTGCTATTATTCCTCTTTGTCTCTTGGATTCTCTAGTTGATTTTGCTTGATGAGTTTTAAAAGTATCGAAAATTGCTATGTGACTACCTCTCTTCAAAACTCGAATACTTTTTATCTAATAGTATATTTATATATATTTTATTTTTGTTATTTTTATGTTATATTGAATATATAATAAAAAAATATTACTTTAAAAAAAAATATTATTTTTTAATTTGACGCATTACGTCTACTTGACCACTATGAAGCCAGTCTTTCAATTCTTCATGTGATGGTTTTGTATCATGTTTACCCTGAAGATGAAGATGGAGTAATACATAATTTACCTGATTCAATAAAACCTTGTTGGCTTCATCGCCCTTGCGAGCTTTTGCTTTTAATTCCTCCGGAACGGTTGCCCACCATTCCTCAAATGATCTTACCATTAAAAAATCAGCGCTTAGTTACTTTATAAATATTTTGAAATATTAAACCACAGATATAGAAATCGATATGAAAAAAACTTAATTACGACCTAGAAAATACATATAACCTATAGTCAGTTTTTAAAGTATGCCCTTTTTGATTGATGATATTAATTACGCACAAAAGGAACTAAACATATTTAGATCAAAAACTTTCGATATCAAAGATGGGCCCATTCATGAGAGATTCATTTTTCCTTTTCTTTGCGGTTCATATTTCACATACAGAAAGGTAGACGTAGAAAGAATAACATCTGTAGCTAAAGCGATATCTAAAGATCCCACTTACCTAGATGTTGGATG
>JARFXS010000199.1 GCA_029194465.1 Candidatus Nitrosocosmicus sp. | reverse complement strand
TTCTTTTACTTTGGAGCTTTACTTTACGTAAATCATTTTCCGTGTTTCATTGTAGAGTGATCCGCTATTATTATCATTTGCCTTCATTGAGTAAAAATATGTTCCGCTTGAAAGTGTTTTTTTGCTGAAGTCTAATGACACTTTATAATTTCCCGGAGTCAATATCTGATTATCATAAACCATTAATATTTCTTTTCCTGTAATGTCATATAAAATCAGACTGACGCGTGATTGATTTAAAATTGAAAACTCAATTGTAGTTTGTGGATTAAACGGGTTGGGATAGTTTTGCTTTAACTGAAAGGCAATTGGAACCTCCGTGTTTGAAGGGTCTATGCCAACATAAGTTATTATTCCGCCGCCATCAGTTGTATGGGCTAAGCGAGTATATCCGGTCCAAGCAGTTAAAGAATCAAAAAGTGAAGTCCATTGACTAATAAATATTGGTGATACCTGTGTTCCCCAAATATTTCCGCCGTTTTTGGTAGCATAGATTTTAAAGGAACCTGATCCAGCCCACCAGACAGATTGATTCTGATCCAGCCCACCCGACAGATTGATTAATAAAACGAACTTCGGCAAACCCATCAGAATTAATCTGCTCAACCCAATTAGTTCCTCCATTCTGAGTTTTGTAAATTTTTACATTATTCAAATTTGGCTCGAATACAACCCATCCAGTATCTTTCTCCAAAAAGAAAAGCCAGTAATAATCCCCAGGTAAACCATTTACTGAATCTACAGGAGTTGACCAGGTAAATCCGCTGTTCGTTGTTTTGCTCATGAAACCATTATTTAGGAACCAACCATAAAAATATCCATCATAAGGTTTGTCAACAAAAAATACTTCATTAATTCCTTGTCCGGCACTCATATAGGAATATTGAAGTTCAAGTGTTTGTCCACCATTGGTAGTTCTCAATATTTGGACATCGTCTCCAAGGAAGGCCCCAAACCATCCAGTATCCTGATTGACAAAATCAAGCGCGGTAAATCCTCTTGCGCCAGTATAAACCGTTATCCAGTTTAATCCTCCGTTATTTGTTTTCGAAATTAGCCCATTAAACATAGCATCATATCCTATTGCATATCCTATTGAGTTGTCAATGAAGTCAAAAAAAATAAATTGTGACGAATTTGGATATAAAGTATTCCAGATTTTACCGCCATTCGTAGTTTTTAGAAAATTGAAGGGATTATATAATGTTATCCATCCTGTTTGAGCATTGATAAACTGCATATCGCTAAGGTATTCACGTCACCGGCAGCGTCTGTTGTCGGTTTGAAAGAAGCCACAATTACTTTGAAATTACAATTAGCAGCATGCAAATATACAATTTAATTCTCATAGCTTAATTAATTTTTCTAAAACTTGTTTGATAAATCCTTTATTTCGAGTTGAAGACGATTTTCAATTCATCATCACTCAACAGATTTTTATTCACTCCAATATCCCTTCGTGCACTCTTCACGTGCTGATATAAGTCCCGTATTTGGATTAATGCCTTTTATTATTCCTGTTCATGACTACGATACAGGGGAATATTATTATAAAAATATTCGTCCATATAGAGTATGCTAGACCAAGTCGCACTCACTGAAAAAGCGTTGACTTCTTCACGAATTTTATGAGTTGAAAAATATTTCTAGGCTGAAGTTGCTGTTTAAGTTGAGGATTCAATAAAATGCCACATTATCTTCCATCCTCACATAGTCAAATAGGTATCAACTAACCCACTCACCGTATAAATAGCATCTGTAAATCAACTTTCGAGTCAAAACAATTTTAGTTCCTGATGCATCTTTTATATCGCTCCATCAGTTAAGTCAGTTGCTTTGATGGATCGAAGATGAGATTCTGTCAAACCTATAAATTCTAATTGTACCTCCATAAGTTCCGTTTTCATCTAAAATAGTTTAGACCTTAAAGTTTAACTTGAATCATATTTCCCCGAAAAATTTATTATTCTATGTGGCAATTTTTTAATTATTTGAAATCGTCATACTTAAGCTTTGAGTCTCATCTTGACTACCTTTTACTATAATGGGGTACATTGACTTTCTGTCGAATAAAATGATAAAATTGAAACATTGTTTACCTGTTCAAGATTTTCATACGATGAATCAACTTAATATACTGCGAGAGCATGTATTCCTGTCCGGCAATATCTTTACTTACATATTTATCCTGCCACAACTCTTCGGCATAAGAACTTCCGCCGCCATGCTTGTACGGCTGGACTGTCTGTTTTCAACAATGCCTTTCTGCCAAACTCTGTCTGGTACATTTTCGCTTCTTTATTCACGTAATGCCAGTCTGTTTATTCTCGACTCAAAAGCATCGAGCTTTCATTCAACGTTGTATAAAATTTATTCAACATCATATTAACGTTACTCCGGTAATTGCTCAAAGAATCATTAAACCCTCCCTGAAGATTTGTAGGATCCGTCTCGGGGTTTTTTGTCATATAACCCTGCATAGCATTCAAACTGAATCCTTTATAATTATTAAGAAAACCTGTACTCGTAAACTGTGTTTCGTAAGGAAGGTTAAAATATCCTAAGTAAAATTTATCTTTCATCCGAGAACTCTGGTCGTATGCAGTAAATGGATATAAGGCACATAAGCAGACAAAAAAATATATAAATAAAATAATTTTCTTTTTCATTTCTCTTACCTCCAGAACATTAATTTTTCTGAAATTCTATTTAGTATTTCGATTTTCATGCTATTTCAAATACATCAACTTCTTCGTATCTCTGAAAAGATGTCCTGAATGTCCGTCATTTACTGTCAAAGTGTAAAAATATGTTCCGCTTGAAAGGTCCTTTTTGCTGAAATCAAGAACTGCCTTGTAATTTCCTGCCTGAAGATTCTCATTGTCGTATATTCTGATTATTTCTTTGCCGAGAATATCATACAATCTCAGACTGACATTTGAATTTTGCTTAATGGAAAATTCTATTGTTGTCTGCGGATTAAACGGGTTGGGATAGTTTTGCTTGAGTATATATTTATCCGGAACTTCAGTATTTACCGGATCAATGCCGATGTATGTTATAAGACCGCCACCATCGGTAGTGTGGCATAAATTGTTAAGACCTACCCAACCGTTCAGAGAATCAGCCATTTCAATTATGGCAGGTCTGAATATGGGTGACGATTGCCTTCCCCAAATATTACCACCGTTAGATGATGCATGAATTATATTCCAAAAATCATTTCCAGCCCAGACATTATTAAAATCTACAGCTTTAATATTGGTAGGTACAAATATACCGACAGAATCCCTATACTGTTGAATCCAATTGCCGCCTCCATTGTAGGTCACATATATTC
>JARFXS010000046.1 GCA_029194465.1 Candidatus Nitrosocosmicus sp. | reverse complement strand
TTGCTGGTCAGTATGCCTATTTTAATTTAGATAATGTTGTAGGAGATGACAAAGGTCCAACTAGACATTTTACTATCTCTTCATCGCCTGCAGAGAATTTTATAATGTTGAGCACCAAAATAAGAGATTCCCCGTACAAAAAGAGACTTTCAACCTTAGAAGTGGGAGATAAGGTTAAGGTGAGTAGACCTGATGGTGAATTTGTTTTACCAGAGGATTATTCAAAACCTATAATATTTTTATCTGGAGGTATAGGGGTAACTCCGTTTCGAAGTATGATAAATTACGCGACAGAAAAACAGCTACCATTAAAAATAATAATGTTTGATTCAAACAAGAATCAACAAAACATACTCTTTAAGAGAGAGTTTGATAATTGGACATCTTTAAATGAAAATATAAAGATAGTCTACACTATTAGTGATGATACCTCCAATGGGAATAACAATTCCGAAAAGGAAGAGGAGTGGAATGGAGAGAAAGGGAGAATCGATAAAAAAATGATATCAAAATATGTTGACACTAATACTTTAAACAATGCAATATTCTATATCTGCGGCCCTCCAGATATGTTAAAATCGATGCAATCATTACTAGAGAAAGAATTGGAAATTCCAAAAGAAAGAATAAAGGTTGAGGAGTTTGCCGGGTATTAGTCAGATTCCTACTTTGTTTTGTCATTTCTAAATCTAATAATAGATAAGATAAATCAATTAGTACTCTCAAGTGGTGCCATGAATGTTATATAGCTAAGGTGCCTGATGCTTTAATTTTCAATCACTGTGAATAGAAACTATGACCACAAAGATTAAGAATACAATTGATTATAAATATCAAAGTTATAAAGTTGACAAAGTCAACACATCTGATGTTAGTGAAAATGATGGTCATGTAATGATTACCGTGATATCCATTAGCGACAGAGGAACAGAAATAGATCCAGAAATTCTTCCAAGATTAATTACCAAAATTACCACAATTTCAAATCAAGACACCGGGCCAGGATTGTACAAATTAAGAAACATTATTGAGTCTTATGGTGGTCAAATATGGACTCACTATAATTATGATGGTAAAAAAGGAGCTACGATTCCCTTAGTTTACCAATAGGCAAGTAATGAATGACTGCCTATAAGTCAAGCAAATATCAATTTTTGAAATCATATAGTAAAAATGCTGCTTATATAACCCAAACATATGGACAATGCTTTGGGACTTTGATTTGTTCCTAGTATAACAGAAAACCTGATTTCAACTATATCATAAGAATGCAGATTTGTAAGTGACTTTTTAGAATTACCATAACGAATCACTTTCTTCTTTAATCGCAAATTGAGGAATCATATCAGCGTGTATTTTCTGTTAGAAAAGCACTACTTTACATATAATTTTGATATTAGTTATAAATATTGTTGCACTAAAAATTACAATGTCAGAAGAACCTATTAACAGAAACGATGACGTTCAAGGAGATGGTCGGGATACTGCCGAAATTGTCGGAGATAGTTTGAACGAAGGAGTAGATAAAATTAAAGCAGGTGCTAAAGCAGTGGCAAAGAAATTAGATGACCCAGATAAAGACATTGGAACAGAATACGATAAGGAAAAGCTAAAGGAACAAGCAAAAGACTTTTAGAATATATTAATCTCATTTTATGTTTTGTCAGTCTTACTAAAGAACAGTATCTGGATTAATAAAAAGTTAATTTTTTAGTACCGTGCCAAGTTTGGACATTCTAAGTGGCATGATAAGAATGTCTCTGTCCCTTATTCCTGCAATTTATAAACAATCTGATAGCAAGTACTCTTTCGACGAAGTTGTGACTTGCACTAGTTTTTGGTCAGGCTTTTCTTTCCGTATTCTTTTAGCAACATCTAACCCAGATGGATTAGAAAGATGTGTATCCTGTATTATACCGTCATATGGCCTATTCATTTTCATGCTATCAAAAAAACATGTCAACGCTGTTTCTCCACTGCTTGCTATTTCAGCATTCACATCTAATGAGGACACATAACTACTAAACAACAATAGTAACTCATCTTCAGCCTCTGCGATTAAAATTTGTGCATTTTCTAATTCTTTCTTTAGCCCCGATTAGGAATCCTATACCCTCCCTATTTTTGGGAGGTTTGAAACTCATTATGACTCACCTGGAATAGGATATTAGAATCAACATGATATAAAAACTCAATAATTTTATTTATTTAAGATTTGTAATCATTTACTGAAGTAAATTTGGTCACATGCGTCATTGTCTATATTCCAAATATTATAATAGAGAAAGACATGATTTGAAATGTCATAAATGTTAGATACTCTCAATAACAAGACACAAGATATGTTAATTGAATATTCTTGAGCAAAAAGATGTCATCTTACAAGAATTACTCGCCTTATTGTTTTAAAAATTGGTGATAATTATTAACTTGATTTATCCTTTTCTCTGGATAGTGGTTTGGCCCTTTCCCACAGATTAAAAAATAAACTTTGTCTTCGATTAATCATATATTTAGAGTTGCTCCATAAAATTCGATCGGGCTCTTTGTCGCGTGGGTTGAACAATGGTTTTATACATATCCTATTATCAGATATTTGAAAATTTTCTTGGATGTCGTTTAAACATCTTATATCACAATATCTCAAAGAGGTTAGAAAATAAACGCTGTTCTCACTTGGTTCTACTATTACACGTAATTTGACTCCTTTTTGTTTAGACAGCTTTTCCACATGATAAATTATTTCTCTATAGCCTTTCACAATCTGGTCAAGCATCTTCTTATCCCAAACGATACTAAGTTCGCTTATAGGTAAGATTAATGAATCTAAATAAATAGCCAACAGTATATCGGGATTGCTAACAATAGTAGTTATTAGCGGAATGTTGTATTTAGATTCCTTCAGTTTCCTAAACGAATAAGGGTTGAGCATATTCTAGTTAGTTCAACCATATTTATAAACTTCAAATAGAATTATAAATCTTGAATATAAGTTAAATATTCAAATAAAGTTTATTTTCACATTTTACAGTTATGTTCTATTGCTATACCCACATGGCTCACGGTATTTGACGTATGCCATAAAGAACCAAATTGATTACAAAAAGTTTGACATTATTTAAATATTGAGCGGGACAACGAATGTAACAATTTGATGATTTAAGAAAAGGAAATTCATAGTTCAACCTATTGCCAAACGGGATATAGGATTTTAGAAATTATTGAATGAAGTAGCCTTGCAAGTATCAAAAGTCTGAATTAAATCCATGTTAATTGATGATGTTAAAACCCTAAAAAGAGCCTCAATTCAAAATACGTATTAGGATGTAACCAATTGACCAACATTGTTATTCATTAAAACTTCTTTTATATATCAAAGCGATCATTGAGGTCCCAACAAACGTTGCTGTCCGATGCAACCATAGATCTGACCATACTCCCGATAACACTGCTGAGCCAATGAACGGGCAGGATTCATTGATGCTCCAGATATGAAAGCCAAGAAAAGATATCCAATCCAACAATACCTCCAATAACTATAGGTCCGAATCCTTTCAAGCCTTTTGTATAACCATAATCAGTATTACCGCCATCAAAAGAGCTTTTCAAAACTTCAATTCCAAAGATCAAAGGTAAGGATATGAATAATTGGGCGCAAGAAATGCAAGATTTGCTTCCTACCTATTACAATACTTACAAAAAGGCTTCCTGAAAAACACCCAAAATCTCTGCTAACAAGTAAAGGAATAAACTTCCTTAATATGCTTTGTAATCAAAAATCCAACAGATACAGCAGGATTGAATGAGCCATCGAGATTTTCCAAAAAGGTATACGCATATTGCAACAGCCACAAAAGGAGCAATGCGACAAATGGTAAACCAAGGATGCCATTTAACTTGGCGTCAATAACTACTGAACCGTAGCTAAAACAACTACAATAATGCATTTATGACTTCAGCGACAAACTTTTTTTGATTAGCGGAAAGTTTGCCAACTGCAGATTCAAAAGTCGATTCCTTGACATGATTTTCAATAGTTATTTGGATATTTACTTAACTGAAGTAAATAGAAAGTTATCTTAAATTGAATTTTATTGTCTTTGGTAGACTCAATTATTTCCAATACTCTTTTTTCAATTTCATCTCTTATTTCTCGCACTTTCTCTATTGGCTTGTCTTTAGGATCTTCAATACCCCAGTCTATAACTTTCGGTAAAAATAATGCAGGACAGTATTTATCGTCCATACAACCCATATTGACTATTATTGTGGAATTTCTCATCATATCTTCTGTCAAATCTTTAGGCTTTTGACTGCTGATGTCTATTCCAACTTCTTTCATGACCTCAACTGCAATCGGATTTATTTGAGAAATAGGAACTGTACCTGCACTAACCGGTGCGTAGTCTTCTTGAGCATATTTTCTAAAGAAACCTTCTGCCATCTGACTTCTTCCAGCATTTTGAACACATACAAACAGGACAGTTTTTTTTGCTTCATCATGATCTTTTTTGCTAAATGAAAATTTCATCTAAATCACTTCTTTCGCTAACCATCTTACTCTTTAGCAGCCTTTATTGAAATACTAGTAATTTTTCTCTTTTCGTGGTTTATATTGTCTTTATCTTCATCTAACTCCATGTATAATTTCTCATCTAGTATCTCAATGTTGGTAAATCCAGCTTTAATAATACTATCAATATAGTTTTCTTTGGTTAATGCACCATCAATACAACTGCACCAATTATCGGTATTAACAGAATCTAAATCCAGTTCCTCAGATGTGACCAGATCTGATATAATCAGTCTTCCTTTTCTTTCTGATTTAAGAATTCTGTGAATTTCTTTGAATGTATTACCCTTATTTGTTGTCAGATTAATAACGCAGTTGCTAATAACCACATCAACAGATTTATCCGCAACTGGTATTCTTTGTTCAATATCTCCTTGTCTAAATTCAACATTTTTGTAGCCATGTTTTTCGGCATTTTCTCTAGCCTTCTTAAGCATGTTTTCTGTCATGTCTATTCCAATTACCTTACCACTTTCTTTTACAACATTAGCAGCCAGAAAAACATCAATACCTGCTCCTGAACCCAAATCGACTACTACATTTCCAATTTTTAAATCAGCAAATCTTGTGGGATTTCCACACCCTACTCCCAACACTGATGATTCTGGTATAGAGTTTAACTTGTCAGATTCATATCCAACTTCTTTTGATGAAGTAAAAGGAGAAAGGATAATTTCAGATGTACCGCAGCAGTCGCTAGAGGGCATACAACAAGAATCAGAATTTCCGTCTAGTGCAATCTTTCCATATTGTTCTTTAATCTTTTCCTTTAAATGTAATTGTTTATCCATAGATATAGGTTTACAAAAGAAACTATTTAAAATAGTAAGAGTAAAATGGTAAAGTAAGTGTAGTCATGGAAACTAAAGGTATAGGACAGAATAAACCTGCATTAGAATCAAGCAAATTACCAATACTCAAGGAAAATAATTCTTGTAATTTCTATGGTTATGATGTGGAAAATCTAATGAAAGAAACATCGGGATTAAGAAAGATAATTACTAAGAGGGGGACGCTAGAAATATTGATTCCCCTTTGCTGTTCTACCGACCCAGTCAGATACTTGACATTTAGAAAGTCAATGAAAGGTTTCAGTAGTAAGACTCTCACTATTCGATTAAAGGAATTAGAAAAAAGTGGCATCTTAGACAGGCAATCTTTTAATGAGATCCCACCCAGAGTAGAATATCGGCTAACTCCTAAAGGTCAAGAACTTGTTGAATCAATTATCAACTTGCTACAATGGATGAGAAAATGGTCGAATAGTTGATCCAAGAAGGTGATCCTTGAAGATATGTCCAAACCAAATCACTTCCTGTATTAACTTTCCAAGTTTGATAATTGTGTTCACAGTGTTTGATAGCCAATTTAATAGATTCTAAAAAAATGATTTTAGCGTGCTAGATTATGGTGTATTGACTCCTGGTGCACCTTTGATGGGATTAATTGATAAAATTCCTCAAGAAGAAGGTGATGTAAACAATTTGCTCACTCTAGGACAGCTTCTCCCAGGTTAACCTCTTTCATGTTGTGAACCTTGGGCTCCAGTATCGCCTTCCCCATCTCTACCCAAAGTATTACCGAATTGAGTAGATATAGAATTAATGTATGAAAATTCCCTTGGGATGAATGTAATTAATGGTCCTAAAAGATATAGTATTGTAAAATTAAGACTTTTTTTCACAGTAATTACATTATATCTAGTTTCTTAAATTTGATTTAGATCATAGCAATGAGATCGATTATCAAATTACAAATACAATTGATCATTAATTCATAACTTGCAATAAGATATGAATTTTTTTGGATCGAAGTTTTAATCTTATCCAATTTTATAGCTGGTAATTAGATATCTCATTGACTTTCTGAAGGTTAGAGACCACGTGTTCTTCAGCAGTTTGCTGGTGAGTCAAGCCTTAGCAGGGCACTAAGATAAGTTAACGGTATATTACATACATTGACCCTTGTGCACGTAGATGAAATGGTAAAAAAATAGAGATCTACTTGGAGATCGTTCCTAATTAATTTAACAGAAATAAAATCGTCTATATTTAGTTCACCTACAACGAGGTAAAGGCTTAATTACAGGTGCTCAAATTTTAAAACATAGGAGTATACTTGCAGGTTTTCCAATAATGAAAGAGCGGTTTCTGATTTTGATTTCCTCGGTTACTGCATTTAAAGTTGTATTGTTATCATCAGTATTTTTTATGTCATTCATTATTCCCTTCACTTTATTTTCCCCGACTTTTGCTGTATCACCTTCTTTTGATGAATCATTAATCTCTGACAAGGAAATTATTAATCAGAAGAGTGATTTTATTCAAACCTATGGTAATGCCAGTACTCATTTAGGGTCTGATTATGCAAATATACTTGCAGTAAATTACGTTAGTGATGGAAAGACTTTGAATACTACCTTTTGGTTAGCATCAAATTCCGGAAATGCCTCGGTATTTAGTCAGAATGATAAAAGTATAAGGTATGGTATGCTTATTGCTATTGTCACATTGCCTGAAAATTCAGGCTATAATGGAGCAAATTACGATTTTTTTGTCGAAGCCAAGGATGGAAAATGGAGTGAATATCTTTACCAATTATCATCCACAGGTTCCCGTGCACTAGTTTACTCTAAGGAAAATTACACTTTACCCTTTGGTGGTTCTACTATAGGTCCAGGACACGTGAACCTTCGACTGGATCTTGATGCCATACATTCTCCAAGCAATTATGGTTTGTCTTTTTATACGGCAGAATCCTTCAAATCAAATGAAGTTAGGGATTTTACAAATTGGATCGCTGTACCCCCTGAAACAATAAACATTATGACAGATCCGAAGGATTCAGTTATGAGACAAGGAGAAGAGCAGTTGGTTCCTGCTGAATTTAAAACACCTCTCTCTGATAATGTTACTAGTATAATATTTGACAACGACCCATCTTATAGTTTTGATGGCTTAAATGTAACTGCCGAAAGAGTTCATCCCCCGTTATTTAGGGTACAAGTTTCTCCGCAAACACCAGTAGGAGTTTATGATATACCAATTTTAGCTTCAATGTCGATACAAACCACATCATCAAATTTGCCTATGTTTAATGATACAGTGACCGGAGATTCAGATCCCGAATTTCAAATATCCAAAGAATATCCTACAAATGGATACATAACTAGTAAAGCTAACTTGACAATTACTGTACTCCCACCCCTAACTGTAAGTGAAACATTCATCGGCTTTTGGGGGATATGGGGTGACGCAATTGGGCTAATAGTAGCTGGGGCAGTAGGTTCCTTAGCAACATTTCTTGTGGATCATCTGAAAAGCAAAGAGAACAAAAATAAGAACGCCTGTTAAAATAGATTATAACACCACGCCCAATTTCTAGATATCCGTAACTGTCTTGAAATAGTGAAAAATATGTTTATTCTGTACTTTTACTTTCGTAGTTACAACAAATATGTTGGGGCTTCAGATAGCTGGTGATATCGTAGTATCACATCATCCAGATTACAAATGAATCAAATACTTCACGATATTGGACTTTATCCACCTAAAGCATTCACACAAAGAATTTGATAATAAAATTTACAAAGGACCATTCTCAAAGCATGAAGGATTTCATTCATTTTTGAATCACATCCCTCCGGACTTTCCTTGGCATAATACATTACTTCTATGTGGAAAAATAGGTTGAATCATTCATATTACAAATTTCGATCCATTTTTGTGAAATATCCCATATGCTCACTCAAATTACTTGAATCCACCTCAAACGACAAAGTATTATCACATAAATCAATTTCCTGCACACCAATGTTTTACACTTCACTATCAAACGTTCTTATTTGATGTGCAGAGAGTAAAACTCATAGTTCTGTAATTTTTAGCATTTTTTAAGAAGAAATACTCTATTATTTTGTCAAAAGATAGAAATAACACAAACCTTATATAGCAATTGCAATAAGATTGCGTTACTCATTACTATGAGCACTATAGAATATTATATTAAAAATAAAAATAAGGTGTTTTTTAACCTACAAGGTTTTGTTTGGAATGTTCAATTAATGGAGGAGATATCAATCCAATGATCCAACACATTCGAACCCAAATCAAGGCCAGTACTTTACTTTGTACCCTTGCACTCTCAATGTTTGCTTTGGCAATGTTTTCTTTTAATCATTCAGATCAAACTGCTTTTGCCCAAAATAAAACTTCGCCTCTGGCTGGGATGAACTTTTCAAAGCCTGTAGATGTATGGAGTAAAGATGGAGTCTTAAACACTACAATTGTTGCAGAATACAAGATAGGTAAAGTTGATAACCAGACAACCACTGCAATGGTCTATAATGGTTCGCTTTTAGGACCGACATTCCACGTCTATCCAGGAGATAGGGTTGAAGTTGATTTAGTAAACAATCTAAATGAATCCACCAATCTCCATTGGCATGGACTTCATGTATCTCCTGCGAATGTATCAGACAACGTACTTCTTGACGTTCCTCCAGGTGCCACACAGCATTATGTTCTCGATATTCCTAAAGATCATGACCCAGGAACTTTATGGTATCATTCACATTTGCATAAACTCTCTTATGGACAAGTTGCATCTGGCTTATCTGGAATGTTTATTGTTGAGGGGTTAGAAAAGCTACTGCCAAAGTCCTTGCAAAATGTAACACAGTATACCTTTGCCATGAAAGATTTTCCATTTGATCAACTTTTTGCTAAGACTCATAAATTGAGTAATACAATGACGATGCATGAACGCCTAACTGTAAACGGAGATGTTAATCCTACTATCAACATAAAACCAGGTGAAACCCAGCTTTGGCGCCTTGCAAATATTGGTTCTGAAAACGAACTCACTGTACAACTGCCTGGCAATATGTTCTACATTATAGCAGAAGACGGAAGTCCGGTTTGGGATGTGTGGAAAAATGATACTCTTTTCATGTCTTCGGGAAAAAGATTTGACGTATTGGTGACTGCAAACGGTAGCGGACAAGTTGAATTAGTTTCAGCTAATAACATATTTACTGCGCCGTATGATAGACACATCGCAACTATAAATATACAAGGTAATCAAACAAATGGAACATCTGCTGCAGATATATTAGGAACAGGCTTGATCCCAAACCGAGACCTCAGTAATGCAACCATTGCTGAACATAGGGTCCTTAACTTCTCATCAAACGACAGAGATTGGATATATTTCATAAATAATAAGACATTTGATCTNCTGTACTTTACTATGTACCCTAGCATTCTCATTGTTTGCTTTGGCAATGTTTGCATTTGATCAATCAAGTCAAACTGCATTTGCCCAAAATAAAACTTCGCCTTTGGCTGGGATGAACTTTTCAAAGTCTGTAGATGTATGGAGTAAAGATGGAGTCTTAAACACCACTCTTGTTGCAGAATACAAGATAGGCAAAGTTGATAATCAGACAACCACCGCAATGGTGTATAATGGTTCACTTCTAGGACCTACATTCCACGTCTTTCCGGGAGATAGAGTTGAAGTTAATTTAGTGAATAATCTCAATGAATCTACAAATCTCCATTGGCATGGACTTCATGTTTCTCCTGGAAATGTTTCAGACAATGTACTTCTTGATGTTCCCCCAGGTGCAACACAGCATTATGTTCTTGATATTCCCAAAGATCATGACCCAGGAACTTTATGGTACCATTCACATTTGCATAAACTCTCTTATGCACAAGTATCATCTGGCCTATCTGGGATGTTTATTGTGGAAGGGTTAGAAAAGTTACTGCCGAAGTCATTGCAAAATGTAACACAGCATACCTTTGCCATGAAAGATTTTCCATTTGACCAACTTTTTGCAAAGACCTATAAATTGAGTAATACAATGACAATGCATGAACGCCTAACTGTTAACGGGGATGTTAATCCTACTATCAACATCAAACCAGGTGAAACTCAGCTTTGGCGTCTCGCAAATATTGGTCCTGAAAACGAACTCACAGTACAACTGCCTGGCAACATGTTCTACATTATAGCAGAAGACGGAAGTCCGGTTTGGAGTGTGTGGAAAAATGATACTCTATTCATGTCTTCAGGAAAGAGATATGATGTATTGGTAACTGCCAACGGTAGCGGACCAGTTGAACTAGTTTCAGCTAATAACATGTTTACTGCGCCATATGATAGACACATCGCAACCATAAATATAGAACAAGGTAATCAAACAAATGGAACATCTGCTTCAGATATATTAGGAATAGGCTTAATTCCAAACCGAGACCTCAGTAATGCCACCATCGCTGAACATAGGGTCCTTAACTTCTCATCAAACGACAGAGATTGGATATATTATATTAATCGTTAAATAGGTGAAGATGTGATTTGGAGAATAAGAAAATGTTTAATACAAAAATGTCCCAAAAAGGAAAAGTGCTGGCATTGTTTGCTGTTCTGTCATTTGCCGTAGCCGGACTAGCGGCAGCAGTAACATTTCATTCGGAGCAATATGTTACTGCTCAAAGTCCACAGTTTAACCCGTATGATCCAAATAACTGTTTTGGTTCAAATGCAACAAAAGCTACCTGTCCCACACACTCACACTCAAATAGCCAAAATCAAACTGACATAGTAGACTGCTTTAAAAAGATTGAAGAAACTGTCTCAGGAACTGCCCAGACTGAAAACTATACAAAAAGTGTGCAAAACTTTAACTCATTGATACCTGCCAACAATGATATAGCATTAATAAACACAGCAGCAGCTGAAAGTAACAAACCAGTAAAAGATATGGATGGGGTCCTCAGTAATGCAACCATTGCTGAACATAGGGTCCTTAACTTCTCATCAAACGACAGAGATTGGATATATTTCATAAATAATAAGACGTTTTAATAAGACATTTGATCCAAATAGAGTAGACATAACTGCAAAGCTTGGAACTGTAGAGGAGTGGAAGTTAATTAACTTGGATAACAACTCAACGATGTATCTTCATCCATTCCATATTCATGTAAATGATTTTCAGGTAATGTCTGTTAACGGAAAACCATATGATGCTCACGGACGCCAAGACACGGTTGATCTTCCAATGGAATCAGAAGTAGTAGTTAGAATTCCATTCGATGATTTCGTAGGAAAAACTGTCTATCACTGTCATTTGATGTTCCATGGAGACTTTGGCATGATGGGATTGCTTAATATCGTTAAATAGGTGAAGATGTGATTTGGAGAATAAGAAAATGTTTAATACAAAAATGTCCCAAAAAGGAAAAGTGCTGGCATTGTTTGCTGTTCTGTCATTTGCCGTAGCCGGACTAGCGGCAGCAGTAACATTTCATTCGGAGCAATATGTTACTGCTCAAAGTCCACAGTTTAACCCGTATGATCCAAATAACTGTTTTGGTTCAAATGCAACAAAAGCTACCTGTCCCACACACTCACACTCAAATAGCCAAAATCAAACTGACATAGTAGACTGCTTTAAAAAGATTGAAGAAACTGTCTCAGGAACTGCCCAGACTGAAAACTATACAAAAAGTGTGCAAAACTTTAACTCATTGATACCTGCCAACAATGATATAGCATTAATAAACCCAGCAGCAGCTGAAAGTAACAAACCAGTAAAAGATATGGATGGGGTTTGGGATCTATTGATGAATCAAAATATGACTCGATATGACAGACAGTTGGTTTTGGACCAAGTTAATATTCTATTGACAGAAGCCAAACCTGGCTTTACCCAATTACAGAATGACCAGTTGAGTTTATGTATTACTACTGAACTCAACTCTTTGGGCCCTACACTTAACTATTAGTCCCTCCTCCTTTTCTTTCTTTCTTATTTAGCTAACCTCTTGATAATTAAACAACTGGCCACTAGAGATCAATCCTGAACCATTAGTAGGTTATGATGGGTCCAAGTCATTATTGTTAATTATCCCACTCGATCCATATCGATCTGTATGAAAGTACAGTTCTACCCTATAGTAAAAGTAGCCAAGACACAGATTTTACAATAACATATAGATGAGTAAAATCGACCGCTAAGGATGGTAAAAAGGGTTAAAGCTCAAACATTTGTAGATAAGATCAATTCTATTCTATTTTAGTGATAGATATCCTTAAAGTACAACATTTCTTACCGGAATTCTGTTTTGACCCGTTGGATAATCCCTTTCATCTGTTCCTTAACCTCTTTGTACCCATCTCGTATTAGCTGTCTAATTGTGATTTCTGAAAAATCAAATATCGTGTGTGAAACAGTATGGCTATCGTTTTTTTTCTCTAGACGAACCAGGAAAGCAACATATTCCCAACTTTTCAGTAAATCCTTGTATTTTAGTAGTTTCCCAGCCGCAAGGTATACGCCATTAATTTCCTCTGCAAAGTGACGCTTTAGTTTCTCATCGCTTACTCCATTTTTTCTGCCAATTGATTAGTGATTCGGCGAATGTTGCGAACATATTGGAATCATCTTAAGATCCGCTTTGTATTTGTATTTGATGCTACAAAAAATTGAATTCAAATATTCCAATTTCTCTATAATTAAGCAAGTTGACTTTCTTTCATCTCATTCTTAGGCCTTTTTTTGACCTCGAAGATAAAGAATCCCTGCTTTTGATACCATGGTATTCCCCGTTCATGAGAAATCGAGAATCGGGCTTTTTGGCATGTAGAGATTTATCAATAGAAATCTTGTCAATCTAAACGGTGATAGAGGAAGGGTTTGGAGGGGGCTCGGTTGATTGGAAAGTTAGACAATTATCATATACGCATATTTACACTGCGTAATTGATAAATCATAGTATGACATATGCAAATCAAATGGGTCGAAGTATTCCTTCGTTTAGACACTTAATTGAAATTGAGAGGTTGAATTGGTCTGAATTTAAGAAAGAACTATCAACTAAGAATGATAAAGAAGCATTTAACACCATATTTGAAAATGCAAAGTTATATACACAATATCTATCTAATGCCAACAGACCAGTGCCAATAGAGCCTATTATGATGGGTGCTTTGTTCCATAATTATAAAACACTATTGAATTTTAACAATGAGAGCAAGTTAAGCCAAGATTCTATAGAGCAGAAAGTAGCATGGTTGGAAAGAGAGAAACCCCTAGCGAAAATGTTATTTTATAAAACTTGCGAAAGGCGGGGCGGCCTACTATATTCTGTTCATAGAGACGATAGAGAATATCTACTAAGAATGTTAACAGATTGCTGCCATAGTTTGGATGAAGGGGTGGCTAAAATGCTAATAGACAAAGTTTCAGAAAATTCTATTTCTGTTCTTTTCCTTTTTAGTCTTGTCTTGCAGAATCAAAAACTGATAAACAGGATTAGAGTCTACAGATAAAAAAGTCAAAGATGAAGTCAATCTGTTAGACTTTATCCATTAACTCTAGCCAAACTTCTAGGATTCTTAATTTGAGAATGAATGATCCAGATGTCCATATTCAACAGTGTTGACAAAGAGAATTTGCTAGAGTATTGGTCAAGGCTATTAACCATGAGATCACTATAGTAGTTGGGAAGTCATGGATGATTACGAGTTTTATTCAGACAGGTTTGTCACATGTGACAAGTGTGGTAATGACAAGGCCTATTTATGGCTTGATAAAAAAGAACAAACGTATTTGATTAGTTGTGAAAATTGTGGTGTAAATGAGAGACAGACGGTTGGGACCACTGAGGTTGCAGAAAACAAACAGATGTTTTGTTGTGAAGGTTTTAAAGGTTTCTTGGAACAAGAATTGCAAATTGAGGAAAATCCAAGAGTGAATGAGGTTATGGGAAAACTTTTCTACTATTTTGAAGATAGTCCAAAACCAATTGTTGAACAGATAAGGTTTTGCCCTTTTTGTGGAATTAAATTGGATGTTGTTGAGATGACAGGATAACCAAATGATAAGGCCGGTTCAAACAATATCAAAAAGTGTAGAGTTTATTGGTTGCCCAGAAGACAGCCCCCCACATCTTGATCTCAACTCTAGTTTTGTTTCGTTGACTCCTTCCACTTTTTTTAATGATATAGACAAAAAATGATGACAAAGTTTCTCATGATATCTTTAGCATCTAAAGGAACAATCACTTCATACGTTACTTTCTTAGACGAGATAGTTTTTATCTTCAAGATAGGCCCCATATTGTTTCAAGACTTCTTGTTGTCTGCATTTATGAGGGATCCTTTTACGTAACTGTTTAACCTTTTTCAAAGCTGTCTCCATGGGGATTTTTTCCTTTTTCATTAAGTATCCAGTTACTAGGACTCCAGTCCTTCCGTGGCCTCCATTGCAATGAATAAGAACCGGTTTACCTTGTTCAATATGCTTGTCCAGATAATCGATTGTTTTGATTAGAACATCAAGATCAGGAGCATCATGATCATCAACTTTTATGTGGAGATAATCCATGACTATGTTATTCTTTTCGTTTTTTTCCTTTTTTGAACTTTCAAAGTATTTTTGCGGCAAGGGGATTTCTCTAATAGTTATAATGCTTCTGACTCCTTGTTTTGCAACCCACTCAAATTCCTTATGAGTTTTAATTAAGCCAGAGCCGGCCAGTCGACCAGGTATAATCCATGAAAAATTTGATGGCTTTAGTAATAGTCTTCCATATATCCATCTATAAATATCTCCAATTATGGCCATTAAAAGTACCTTATCGATTATAACTTATATTCATCATATTATCACGTGTTAAATAGCGAGTTTCTACAACACCTGAAATACATCTATTTTCCACTCTAGTATACCTGAATAGATTATTTAATTGACAATTCTGTTGGAGATGGATGGAGAGAAATCTCACCTGTAAACTCGAGTGCCCCAGCCTTTATCCTGTATGCATATGGAAAGCTCCCTATAATCCCCAGTGCTTTAAGTCATAATATTCCCCAGACTACTGTAAGATTTGTCAGAAATAGTTGAACATAATAACGTCCGTCCCAAACTCAGATCATATGGGAAAATTTCAGGATAACCAAAGAGCATTGGTATTACAGGGTGGAGGCTCTCTTGGCGCGTATGAAGCAGGAGCCTACCAAGCACTTTATGAAAAGGTTACCAAAAAAGACATAGAAAAAGGCGAAAGAGATAGGCCATTTTTAAATATTGTAGCTGGTACATCGATAGGTGCAATCAATGCTGCAATAATTGTAAGTTACGTAGTAGAAAACAAGACATGGGAAGGATCTTCAGAAAGACTAAATGAGTTCTGGGATTATTTGTCAAGGGAATCTCCCTTAGACCACATGCCGGGTTTTACGGCTTGGTGGGATTACTTGCATGACCACATTCACCCGGGTTTTGCCTCCGGTGAAGCTGCAAGAAGGTATTATTCATCAAAACAATTTGCGATTACAGGTGTACCTACCGTCTTCTCACCTTTATTCCCGCTTCTTGATACTAGATATTTTGATCCTCAAAATATATGGTATCGCTTTGACAGTGAGCCATTAAAGAGAAGTCTAGAGAGATTTGCAAAATTTCCGATCGCAACAAGTTACGATGAAAAATCATCATTGCCCCAACCAAGATTGATTCTCGTGAGTGTTGACGTGGCAGAAGGAGCTGCGGTAACATTTGACAGTTACGAAACGGAAGATGGCTCCAGAAAGTCCGAATATGGAAAATATATTAACCACGATGGAAAAGAAGTGGGACATGAACATGTTATAAGGTATAACGATGGGATCACATCAGATCATGTTATTGCAAGCGCTTCGGTGCCTATCAATTATAGTTACACTCCCCTAGAAGTAGAAAGTTATAATGACCAAACCGCCAAATATGAGAAGAATTTGCGCTACTTTTGGGATGGAGGTATAATGAGTAACACTCCATTAACGCAGCTTGTTATACTACACCGGCTTTATTGGCTAAAAGTAAAGGGTTTGAGGGACACAGTCCCAAGGCTAGGTATAGGAATAGTGAATGTGCATCCAGTTGAACAAGAAACCATTCCGTGGGATCATGATGGTGTAATAAACAGAAGCAACGATATAGCTTACTCGGACAGAACAAGCCGAGAGCAACAAGCTTTGTTGCTGGTATCAGACTATGTGGATCTGGCAAGGGAATTGATCAAGATTGCAAAAGACGCAGGTGCAAAAGACGATGTCATAGATAAATTGTTAAACGAAAATACAATGAACCACGGTATGACAATAAAACCTAGGAAATATTTGGACATTTTAGTAGGACAATTTGAGATAGATAAAGTTGTTCGAATAAACCGCAAAAATGATGAGAATACTATATCAAATAAGATATACGATTTTTCGCTCAGGACAATTGCGCACTTGAAGGATAGTGGTTATAAAAATACCGTGGATCTTAGTGATGTTGACTTTGGTTAAAACGATGGCAAATCCCGCTAGTGTATAGAATTACTTCACCTACTTTTATTTAGTTGGGGGAATGTGCGGTAGAAACCTATGGAGATATGAAAATTATCAGTCTGATGGTTTTTGTTTAGGAACTGTTAACATGGTCAAAAGTGTTTGATATGTCAGAAGCGACATTGATGAGTGTCAAAGACCCCAGGACAGACGGAAGAGCATATTCAATCTAAAGATTCATTCAAATTTTTTTCCAGAAACTAAAAAGACCAGATATACAAGGATTCAACTATGGCTGCACCGGATTATTTGATATATCCAACAAAGGAACGATTACATAATGTTCCTCTTTTGAACGACTATTCTTAATCAACTTAAATCTCATGTACAGCAAAATTGATGTGTGTTTTAACTATGATGTGTATCAACAAACTACTTGTCAATTACTTGTTATTCGTCCACGATAGTAGACAGCTTTGAACCACTATCTAATATAAAAAAATTTAATGTTACCATTTCATGATTTCATGATTTAAACTCTTGTCATATTCATATCCTTCTAATAGATAGTATAGTGGTAATTCTCCTCAAATAATTTGTTTCAAAAATATCAAATGAAGACTCCTAAAACATAACTCAACCATTGGGGTTTAAATATTTTAATAGAATGTCATGAAATCCAAGTGATTTATTAAGGTTAAGAATCGTTTCTGTTCTCTAAGAATTGATTCTCAATATCTTTATATATAATTTATAGCATATGACGATGATGAGTGATAAAAGATCTATCTTGGGTAACCGGTTTGGAGTTACCTGCATTGTTGCAATTTTTCTTGTAACAATACCCATGTTAGGATTAGAAGCAAGTGTTTCGGGACAAAATGCTACAGAAGCAAGTGTTTCGGGACAAAATGCTACAGAAGCAAGTGTTTCGGGACAAAATGCTACGGTCCCAAATATAGTTAACGAGACCGTCGTAGATGATTATGACTATTATGGTCAACCAATTTACTACGATGAAGATAATGACAACTCCAATGGAGGCGACAACTATTACTACACTGATGAAAGTGGCAATTCCTACTACAAGGATGAAAATGGTAATAATTACTACAAGGATGAAAATGGTAATAATTACTACAAGGATGAAAATGGTAATAATTATTATACCAATGCTCAAGGTCACCACTACTGGTACGACAATGATGGTCACAAGTACTATTATGTGGATAATAATCATGCCCAGACGTTCCATTATGATGATAATGGTAACAAGGTGATTCATGATAGCAGGGGAGATAGCAGAACTGCCTATGACAATCACTCTAGCGGTACTCACGCCCACTATACATTATACAATAGTGGAAACCATGTGCAACCAAGTGGCGGTAGTACATATGTACATCACGCCGGAGTTACACACGAACATAGTGGCGGAGGCTTTTCACCACAGAATGGCGGAGGCTTTTCACTACAGAATGGCGGAGGCTTTTCACCACAATTTGGTGGGGGTGAACACGGTGGCTTTGGAGGGCGCAGATAATTATATAGATTCGGTATTCAATAACCATAAATCAAAGTATCAATCCCTCTCTTTGGTGTTTTTAAGTGAATGGTAGCAGTGTTGACAATCAAAGTATTGACCAAAAGATTGAACAAAAAGTGAATAATATTCTTTAAACACACAAAGGAGATATCAACTTCTCAAATAAATCATTGTCATATTTACAATATTTTTCGTTTATTTCGTGACGACCTTTTTCCCTCCAGAATTTCATTAAAAAACAAAACATCATGGTAATGTTCAAAGTATTTGCACTTTTTTATTTTGATTGAATCGGATTATTTCTAATACACGAGTACGCCAATCTTCGATTGTGATGATGTATCCCTTATTCTCCTATTTCCAATTCTTTGAAGATCTCTAAGAAATATTATGGACTTATCGACCCTCTTAATCGAAACTAATATTATGATATTGGTATTGCAAAATCACATATTGATAACAGTCTCAAACATATCAACTATCATTCTTACGAAAGAGAATGTTCATTAATAATAAGTCCGGAATCATCACAACCGGAAATATTATTGAAAGTTTGATATTATAGAATGTCAAAAGGATGGAAATAGTGTACAGAGTTGGTATTACAAGAAATATATTATGAATGCTTTTTACTTCTCTTTGTCCACGGTCAACGCTCAATGATTTCTTGTGTATATATTTCCAAATGAAAACTAACATAAAGTCAGTAATAATCATAAGTATTGAAAGAAAAATTACTGATGAAGCACTTTCGTACTGTACTTGTGCCAGTGTAAATACTGGTGTTACTAGTATGAGTATAAAGAATATCAAGGATGTAAGTATTACAACGTCATCTGGTACAGTGAGATGATCTAGTATCTTCATATATAGTATCCAGAACACAAAAATTACGAAAAAACTTGACACCATACCAAAAAGATTATCAAAGAAACTGTCAACTTCTGTTGGATCGGCTTGACCATTTATTAACGTAGGAGGGATGAGATTATATGCTAGTATCGTTAAAGCGACCAAAAGAACAGAATCACTCAGGCCTTCTAATCTTTCTACAGACAGGAATCCCTTCAATGAATCGAGATAATCCCCATTCTAATAATAACATTACAATTGAAATTACTAAATTTCCTGTCATCAAAACTTAGCTATCTGTGTGTACCAACAAATCGCAAATCTATGTAGAAATCGTCAAAAATGCTTTTCTAATCAAATGATAGGCAACAAAAGATTCTCAAAAGGAATTATTGTTTAGCATACTTATAAAAGGCCTATTTGCGACTCTCAAATATTGTTTAGGATCAAACATGTTTTCGTTGTCAAAATGCACCGGTAATTGTAACCTAGGTTACCATCCTTAGACTGCGTTTTAACAGTATTAAAGCAGTATTTTCAAACAGCCAATTGATTTTTGCCGCAATAACTGTCTGCTGTGGAGCCTACAAGGTTACCAATAAAAAATATCATAACATTTTTATGAAAGAATTTACTATATAAATCTTAGTCATGAAAGATGAGTCTTAAATCTTCTTTAAATGATGAGGCTTTCAGAAAATTTGAAAAATTAAGAGACAATTTTGAATGGTTTTACTCAAATTATGATGGATTGAGGAGAGATTATGGCAATCAGTATGTTGCAGTTAAAGACAAAAAAGCCAAAATAGATAATGATTGCAACCTCGAAAAATTGATAAAACGATTGAATTTATCAAACTGTGATGAATCAATTGCAATTGAATATGTGAACAATTAACTTTAAACCATTTTTTTAAAAAAGATATTACTAATTAAATAGGCTCAAGTTAGAAGTTTCTCTGTTAAAAGTTGAATTGAAATATTGTTGGTCCTTTTGGAAGAATGTTCTCACCAAATCATTACCGACTGTATTTGTCCCCATTGTCAAGATTTATTTCAAACCTTTCCAATTGGTACGATACTGGACTTAAACTTAGATTCCTACCTAGAGGAACAAATATTAATTAGTTCAATATTAAGCCCCTAACTACTAATCAAATAGTTATACTTTTCGATCCATTCATTGTCTACTGGAAAAAACAAAAAGCATCTAAATTTACAGGTTTCAGCTCAACATATCGGGTTAAATTCTGAGAACACTTGATCGTTCATTCTTACTATGAACCCCATAAGGACTTAAAAGGCGAAATAGGAGATTGTTTTGGTAATGCTCCTTTCTCAATTTCGTTTGTCCTAACGGCTCTCAAGAAATAAAGCGATAAGATCAATAGACACTTTTTTAACTTGACAGCCTTTATTTTACTGCTCTCTTATGCTAACCCGCACATGAATCTAGATCTGAAATCAATCACGACGATTGAAACATTAAAGACCGAGCGCAAGAATCCTTACGCGTACAATAAATTCAGAGCCGATCCAGAAAGTAATAAGTTGACAATTAGATTAGCTTGTTAGCAGGTATGCTTTTCTAAGAACCTTGTTCGCAGTAATATACAAACTTCGTTAAAAGGATCATAGGTTGGGCACCCCATGATATTGTCTCAAACAATTGGAATTATCCTTACTAAATCAAGAAGAAATTTTGATACCGATAGAATCTAATTGTAAGTAATATGAATTTACATTTCCAATAATCCGTCACTTGAACATGTTTTTTATTTTGATGATATCCTCTTTAGTCTTAATTATCATAGTCATACATGATTAAGATACCAAATAAACACCTAAAAGGAATATTTTTAGAGTAGTAAAGAGAAATTAGCAGAGGCTGTAAAGTACAAACAAAGAACATACCACAGAAAGCCTATTCTACCTTCGGCGTAGCCAAGGTATTCACGATAGTCCCAAGAATTCTATTTACGCTGTCAACCCATGTCTTTTTGTTTGCTTCCTCTTCTACCCCAAGTAGTCTGTTTATCATTAGTCCGTTGTAAACTGCAATTAAACTCATAACAATGAGATCAATTTCATGATCATCCGGAATAGAGGCTTTGTCGTCGCCCTTGAGGTAACTTAGGATATGTTCCCTCATAACCTCAGTCACCTTCTTGTGTTGAGAATACATTGCTGATCTCAATTTTTCATCTCGTGTGGATTTTGACAGAATTTCTAGAAAAATTATGTAACTATTTTCGAAATGACTAAAGTTATTGTAGTATCCTTTCGTATCGGAAATAAGTTTTTGATTATTTATTTCATCGTTTTTATTGTTGGTAACAAACAATGAAAATAACTGTTTTCTTAGTTCAACCAAGTTCCTTTCACATAATGCATAGAAAAGATCCTCTTTACTTTTAAAATAGAGGTAGATCGTACCTTTGCTCACCTTAGAATCTAGGGCTATATCATCCATTCTTGTTTTATCGTATCCTTTTTTAGAAAAAGATACTAGTGCAGCAGCGATAATACGATCTTGAATTTCTAACTTGTGTTGTAAAGTAACCTTTGCGCACATTATTCATAAATCACTCTATCAGATTTTGAATTTTTTTCCTTAAAACTATCGATTCTTTCGTAAATCCGAGCAGACAAAAATCCTATTATAGCGCCAAGAATAATGGTTGTTGGCAATACCATGTGTAAAGAATTAACAAGGCTTGGAATTATGTCAACAATTGTTACAAATCCTGTCTCTTCCAAATTCACAGGCATCAAGTAACTTGAAAGGGCCAGAGGAAGAAGAGGATATCCAATTACATAAAAAAGAGAACCAGAAATAGCACCAGCAATTGCGAATTTGTGTTTATTGCTGATTTTTCTATTACCCAATGGTAACTTCCCATAAATTAGCATGTCAACTAATACAAATGGAATAATCGCTAAAAGGTAAAATGGGAGAAAATTCGTAAGCGCTTGAGATGGTAGTATACTAGTAAATGCAGTTAATAAGATAACTCCTGTTGCTATAGCGCTAGCGAACCCGAATGTGCGAGTTTTCTTTAACACAAACAGGAACATTCCTGAATTAATTAATGGTAAGAATACCAATGCTATTAACGATTCTGCTAATGGGTTCAAATTAAAATTAAATAATTCACCATCAGAAATTGGCAGAGCAAACATGTAAACATAGGATATCAAAATTAGCCATAATGCTACTAAGGCTATAGAGGAAAAAATCCTCCCAAGTTGATAAAAGGTACCGGTCTTGACAAATGTATTTACTCGAACCAGTCCAACTGCTACAGCTAAAGTATTAATCAGCATCCCTGTAATTAACATCAGATGTGTTGGACTCAAAAATCCATCTACTCCAAAAGTTTGGTGCCAAATAAAATCACTTGGGCCAGATATTATTGATATTATTGATCCGATAATAAGTAATTTGAATGATAGTGCTAAGCTGCTCTTCTTTAATTCTCTATATTTTAACATAAGGATACCACCAATGATAGAAGAAAGTGTCAAAATGCCTATCCCGGTGTAAAGTAGGGCATGAGAAGGTGTAAAAAACGATTCAGGGGTTAGCAATAAATGTGAGGTTACATCCCAATTGCCTCCACCTATTTGCATTATGGAACCAATGGATGCAAATATTAGCACAATCATGGAAAACTTAAAAGCATGGGTAGAAGCAGAAATGATCGGTTCCATATATTTATCTAGCAAACATGATCATATAAGTATTACTGACCAGTCAGTCAATAAAACTGTTAGAATCGATATTGAGAAATACAATACCATTAAAGAAGCTGAAGGTATATGGT
>JARFXS010000198.1 GCA_029194465.1 Candidatus Nitrosocosmicus sp. | reverse complement strand
CTCTAAGTCTTCCTTAGTTTTATCATTAGTATGCCTCATAATGTTAGATATCAATAAATTTCGTTGTGAAGATTTGAAATCAGGAAATGCATCAGTAGGTTCAGGAGCGCCAATATACCACATAACATCAATAAGTTCAGGTAAAGATAATGACTTACAAACTTCGCCTCTCTTTTGGCTACGATAATCAACCATAGCCTTTGGATCCTCGGTTAATTTATTTCTTATTCTGAGTACTTTATCAGGATAAATAATACCATAGATCATTTTATCTTCATAGACTTTAAATCTATTCATAATTTCGAGCTGTATATATTTATTATAAACATGATATTCATCTTGATTGAGATCACGCCAACCATTTTCTATCTCTGAAGGTTTAATAATTCGTGTTCTACCTTCACCTTTATTAATACGAGCTACGACAGCATATCTAGTTTTACCCATTATCAAAGAATATATTGTATGGAGATAAACAAGTTCAGTATTAGTATCAAAAACTATATCGAGATTATCAGGTTTAACTTTCTTAACGCGTCTGACAATATCAGACTTAGCTTTGGGGCCTCTTTTTGGTTTTGTAGTTGCTTTAGTTTGATATAATTTATTTAGCTCAGTAATAGGATCATGTATTGTGAAAATAAAATTCTTATATTTATTAATAATAGCATCATAGAATTGTGTATTATTACCAGATAAAGTATTAAGGATAGATTCTTCAACTAATATAGCTTTAGCTTCTACACTTAATTCATCAAGTTTTTGGTTAAATAGGGGGTCTTCAGGATCTAATTTCTCAAGATAAGATATTCTATCACGAGTTTTATAAGTTTCCATTTGTACTAATACATCATTCACAGTGGATTGTTCAATAGCAATTAATCCATTAGTATAATAAGACATATCGTATTCTGCTATATTACCATCAGGATACGTTCTATCTAAATAGAATGTTCCTCTATCTTCTCTAATATAAGAATTATATCCAAATCTATCTGTAATAGGTATTTTATTAGTTATTAAATTTTCTAATGTGAGCAATATATATTTGTAACGATATTGAGGTAATAATTTTGTTATTTGATTGATAGACAAAGAATTTTGTTCTCTGTATATGTTGCGTAATAATGATGTAATTTCATTAACTTTTTCACCAGTATACAATACATCATAAGTACTATAATCAACAAAATCAGGTGGAGGGTCAACACATTGGTATTGACATAAATCATAATCACAAGCAGCAGAACCATCAACATCTTCAGGATGAATATTACGATTATAATGAATTTGACAACCGACAGCACATTGTTTCATCATTCTAAGTACTCTCTTAATAATTCTATCTTTAAATTCAGCCATATTGTACATTTGTAAATCGATACTACTACGTTCATCATCTGAAGTTATAGCGACATGTTTATAAATATTAACATCTACTGTAGCAGTAGATGGATCTTCACCAAGTTTAATTAATCTTTCACGCTCTTCATTAAGTAAATCTTCATGTGAAGTAGCACGAATACCTCTAGATATTTCTTGATAGATAGAACTTTGATTCCATTCACCACCAGCAAGATGAATTTGTAATACGTTATTAACATTAATACCTTCTTTACCTACAGGAGAAGATAACAATACTTTAATATAATCACCGTGTCTATTCTCATAACTATTCATAGCTTCGAGTATATTGTCTGAATTTACACCACCTTGTAAAATCGCGTACCTACGTGGACCACCTTGTTTATATGACTTAAAATTAGGATTAACTTTTCTGGATGTGTGTGTTGATGATGTAGCACATACAGTCTTTCCCTTTTTATCGTCACTAGAAACGAATATTGAATTATTTCCTTCGTATCTCACAAAACCCATACCTTCTAAACACAATGCCATAGTAATCAATCCAGAACCAACAACATAAGGGAAATATATGAACGCATTACCTGGTTCGTCTCTGACTAATCTAACCATTTCTGCATATTTACAACTTAGTGTAGCTATATAATCTATATCTGTTAACCATGGTTTAAATTCATCAGTAGCACTAAACTTGTTCTTATCCATTTTAACATATCTTCTAAATCCTCTTCCTTCTTCTCCTACTTCGTCTTCTGGTATTATGAAATCATCTTCATTTACATTAACAATACCCTCTGGCGGATTAACTGTATCTTCTATAAATGCTATTGTAGGTCTTCCTTTTATTTGTTTTCTTTCTTCTCTTTCTCTATCA
>JARFXS010000197.1 GCA_029194465.1 Candidatus Nitrosocosmicus sp. | reverse complement strand
AAAGAGAGGTCATCTCAATTAACATATTTGTATAAAATCTTTTAATGAATATTTATTTGCCTCAAATATCAAAAAAGCAGAGTTTTGACATACATAGACACAAAATCTAAATTAATTCTAGAATTCAGGAGAATTATTAAGTATAAAGGTTTTCCCTAAATTTGCAAAATAGAGAGAGAATCCTTAAGACCATTTCTTATCAATACTCGAGAAACAGACAATTTGTTGGAATTCTAATTATTTTATGGTTAGAAATATGACCGAAACCAGCTGTGTTGTATATCATACCCAGTTAGACATGTTTATGCAAAATTCAAAATTAAAATAAGGTATTCCAGGATTGTCAATCAATTAATATTTCTAAATGAAGATTAAGGGACATTATTACAATAGGAGATGATCTTTAGAGGTTATTAAGAAATAATCGAGCAGGACATGATAGTAAAGTTCTATTCTACAATACTTTTCTATGCCAAAATCATAAAAATATTAATAATAATTCGTTTAAATTAACAATCTATACACATATTTAAATTGATCAATCTTCAGTTAAACTCGAATATAAAACACTTTAATCCATTTTCTATCTATTGAGTATCCGGGGGAAGAAAATGCAATCAAATGCAAATTTTTGTAAGAATCCAACTGAGAAACTTATTACAATAGTAACATTATCAGCATTGGGATTGCTCCTCCAATCCTTTGCAGGCAGTTGGGATGCAACATCGCATTTAATAAAAACACCTGAAACTTTTTTTACACCTCCACATCTCATGCTGTATACTGGTATCGGATTTACACTAATTGCATTTATAGGAGCAATAAATTTTGAAAGGAGCCGAGTTGTGATTGCAAGGCCAGGATTTAAAGATAAAGCAGTAGTTGAGGAAAATCCTGGAAGGAAAATGGAGATTACGAAGCTTCAAAGCATTAAAATATCATTGAGACTCTTAATTGCTGGTACAATTATTCTATTAAGCGGAGCTCCTCTAGATTTTTTTTGGCACAGGCTATTTGGAAATGATGGGTTACTTAGTCCCCCTCATCTAGTTGTAATTACTGGTATGCTAATAATTAACATTGGAGCCATTATTGCTTGTTACTGGCTTTATCAAAATAATAGAAATTCAAAATGTTTAAGAGGTATATTGATGTCTTTGTTTGGCACATTATGGTATATATCAACATGGTATGTGTATTTCTTTACGCTTCCATTTTCTAAAGGGCATTCATTAAATTTTAACCCAGATCCTATGGTAGCAGCGATAATTGGCACGATATGTATACCACTGGTCACATCTATTATCTTCGTTCAAGTATGCAAGGTCTTTAATAAAACAGGTACTGCAAGTACCGTTGCATTAATTGTCATTGGAATAACCGTTTTGGGCAGTATACTACCTGCCAGTAGCTTTCCTGAATCAGTGATTCTCATCCCAGTTTATGTTCTGATAGCTATAATCCCTATTCTAATAGCGGATTATATAGCTAATTATTCTATTAGTCATAGAAATATGATTGAAGAACAAAATAGTAACAAGAAAATTAACTTTAAAAACTTACATTTGTTTTTGCTTGTAGGAGCAGGAATAATTGTAGGACTTACTTACTACACTTTTAATTTTCCTATGCTCACTATAGTTTTCATAAAACTTTTCGGATTGCCCGTAACGATTGACAATCTTGCGAATAATTATATTGATAGTCTAACTTATGTAGGTCAATATAATATTAATAGGAATTTGATTTTGATATTTACTATGGTTGGCGGTATCATGGGAGCATTGGGCACTGTTATTGTTTTGAAGGCCAATTCTATTTACAATAGTAGTAGAGACGTCTCGAAATTCTTGAGAATAGGTAAACATTCATGGCATTTACCAAAATGAATGGACAATAACTACATGAAACTAGATAATAATTTGAGACAAATGCTATTCGAATCAATATCAAAGTCAACTAATTTACGATTGTGTGAAACTCATTCGTTACCAAATACCTAAGATTTTCAATCAACCTTAATCATTTAGAATTGTTTTGATAACTGATGAGATTTATTAATGTAATCTAGCTATTTTCCTTTTATTGCTAACTAGTACAAGATAGTGGATTTATTAATGCATTGTACGATTTTTTCGGTCTCATGAACAAGTAGTCATACACAATGGGCAGATAATATTTTTGATGCATTTAAAGATCTACCAATACATGGACCATACTTTGGTGATTTAGCATAAATA
>JARFXS010000196.1 GCA_029194465.1 Candidatus Nitrosocosmicus sp. | reverse complement strand
ATTGCCGTAAGATTGTTGGTCTGATTGTTTCTGTGTGTTGAGATAGTGATTTTTTCTCCAGGAGATTTGTTATTCTCAATATATGACAGGAGTTCCTCAGTATTGCTTATCGGAAATCCATCAAGAGCTATGATGATATCACCCTGGAGCGATCCATTTCTTCCTTGAACTCCAACTTTATCTGCGGGTCCATCCTCAACAAGGGAATGAACCAAAACACCTTTGAAATTAGAACTTAGTCCAATTTCTCGATTCAAATCTTCATTCAAAGAGATTACTGAAATTCCTAGCCAAGGATGCTTATATGTCCCATTCTCTATTAAAACCGGAATTTCCTTGAGTAATGCTTTTGATGGAATGGAAAACGAAAGACCCAATGCTCCTCCTTGTTCAGAACTGATAGTAGCTGTATTCATTCCAATTACTTGTCCCTTCAAGTTAAAAAGAGGACCCCCTGAGTTACCTGGATTTATCAACGCATCAGTTTGAATCATATTTGGATGGGGATAGGGCACTTGACTCTCAGATTCCAATATCAACCTGCCGGTCTGACTGATAAAACCACCAGTCAAGGTATTTGAAAGTCCGTATGGATTTCCAATAGCTATCACTCGCTCTCCTACTCTAATTGTCGAAGAATTTCCAAATTCTATTGGTAAGAGGGATTCCGTTGTATAGTTTTCCGATATTCTGACAACTGCAATGTCATTTATAGGATCTTTGCCTACAACAATTGCATCATATTGATTTCCATCATTGAAGCTGACTTTCACAGATGAAGCTGCTGCTATTACGTGGCTATTTGTGACTATATGTCCATTTTTGTCGTATACCCATCCTGAACCTGTTTCCGAAGTATTTTCTGACGATGATGAAGGTGATATGTTTACAACAGAGGACTTTACCTTATCAAATAAATCCGGAATTGATTCCTCTTTATATGATTTTATTATTCCTGAATTACCTCTCTCAAATGATTGTTGTTGGGCTTCCACACTATCTTCAATAAAGAATACCGATACTGCGATAATCATAGTAAATGTTAAAAGTAGGATAAAGAAAATAGATGGCCATATCCGAGGAACTTCGTTTTTAATCTCTAATTTTATTACTTTATTGTATTTTATCAAATAAATGCCAATACATGTATTTTTCTGTACTTTTATATTGATTATGATCTAAAAATGTGGAAAATCTTTTATCTATTTATAATAATAGACAATTAATGAATAAAATTCTTTATTTGTCTTTTCTAATATTGGGTATAGGGCTCACATCAATTGTCATCTTACCGAGCCTAGTCCAACAAGGAGCCTTTGCAACTGCTTATGGTGGAAGCTCTTCTGGCGATGCCGTTATAGCTAATCCATCAGGTTTACCATCAAATAACATGACTGGTAATGCGACACAAACAGAGAATACGACTATAACCAATCCAGTTGGTGATAATGGGAGTCAGTCATTAAGTTAAGATAACCCAACCCACATAACTATATCATAATTTAATTATGTTTTTAGTGACGGGATCACTGATACTATTTTTTCTGGTATGGATCTATTTTGTTGCTTGAATGAATATCTATTGGAATCAAGTAGTATTCTGAAAATTTTCAATTACTTGGAATTCTATAGTGGTTGAAAGATTGGACATTAACTTTTTGATTACATAACCATATTTATCTGTGAGATAAAAAAAATAAGAGAATATGGTATCAAAATTATTTTAAGAATCATATCATATTAGGATGAATCTTAATCACACGAAAGCTTATTAGGCCTTTTGACGGAGGGGGATGTTTTGATGAGTTCATCGGAACTTAAGAATATTTACCACGGGTATATTTCGTATTGAAAAACTTGTCAATTATGAATCGCAATTAGTTATAAGATTGCATAAATGTATAGGAACCCTACCATCACTGGGAACTTAACTTAATCCCTACTTGTCCAAACTAAATGACCAGTTATTTGGTAATACTACAGTGCAAATAAGAAGTGAATTTCTCTAAAATAATAGATTTGATTTGAGAAGTATTAGGTATTGGTTACATTTTCATGTTTTTTCTACCCTTCCTGAGGAAATTGAATCTATCGATTTAATTCATGTAATGTATAATGATGATCTTAATAGCCCGATCCAGTTGTTTTTACCAACCCGCTAATAGCATTAGATCATTTTAAACAGTATCATCGTAGATACAGCGTTGCCCTGCTTAATTGAAGTCTATCCAGCATAGATGG
>JARFXS010000195.1 GCA_029194465.1 Candidatus Nitrosocosmicus sp. | reverse complement strand
AGGTATATTATACTAATACCAATACAATATGGATTCAGATATTTCTAAAAATATTACACTGTTAGCTAATAAAATTGTCAACATTCTGATAGAAAAATCAAATGGCGATTACAGGAGTCCAATAGCATTTCCATATGTCTATGAGCCATCAAATTCCATAAACGCCAGTTTGAGTAATTGCAAATCAGATAAATCAAACCTACAGATACGTCAAAGTGTCGTAGAGCATCTCCTCGAAAACGAGTTAATACTTAGTTGTCCAGAAAACATGAAGGTTGTGTATGTAACCCAAAAGGCCTTAGATCAATATCCCTTGTAAGATTGTTTTGGAATAAGGTATTGATAACTATTTTGATCACCATATATCAATAGGTTGAGGTATGATTTAATATGCACATGTCTGACACGTACATGCTAGGCATTTATGAATAGCTGTTCCTCCTCCATTGAATGTATGGACTGATTCAGAGAATAGTGCATCGATATATTTTATTTGTATATTTGAGAAACTAATTTTTCTTTTTCACTAATCCCGTAGATAGAGCTATATCATAAACATCTTGATATTCTGAATTTTGATTCAAATTATTTTGTATAGCCTCCAATACATCATAAATTCTATTTCCCATAGCCGGCGATTTTTTGTTCAAATGATTTTTAATTTCCTCTGTAGTAGCTGGAAATTGGAGTCCCTCCAACAAATTTGCCATTTTGGATACGATTGCTCTATCTGTGGCTTCGTTATCAGACGGGGAATTTGTTTTATCACCTTGTCTCAAATATGTCGAAAATTCCCCCGTTTTAGTTGGATCGGTATAATTTATGTCGCTATTGGATTCTGAGATATTAATTATATTAGATCAAAGTAGTTAAGGATAGCAAATTGATGTATTACACTTTTCTTAAATCAACTATTTAGGGAATTTCATCTTCAAATACTAAAGTGAAAGATAAAATAATTGGAAATTAGAGCCATACCACCATTTTTTTCATCATATTGAAATTATCCACATCTTATTATTTCTCATTTTTATCAATATGAGGTAGGGACATTGGATATCGCTACACGTTATGATGTTTTTGCAATCCCAGTCTTGTAAAAGCAGTTTCTGAGCTTCGTGAACATAGATAACAACAACAATATCTCTAACCCTTTTTTGCAGTATTATAGGTTTCTTGTTATTTTCAAGGATAATCCCAGCATAGTTAAATACTAATGCATAGTCAAACTAAAAAAATTAGCCGGAGTCTCCATCATCATCGTCAGATGGTGATGAAATAGCTGGAGCTGGAACTACTACTACTTGTTTTCCACTGGCGTTAATCAACGCATTTTGAATCTGAACTAAACTATCTTGTGCGGCCCTAGTATTATCATCATTTAAAGCTAAGATAGCAGCATTTGTGTAATTAAGCAATTTTTCGTTCATTTCTGGGTCTTGTTGTTTGGATGATTGATTAGTTTGTTGTTCCTGTTGAGTTTGATTGGCTTGTAATAATTGTTGTTGTGCCTGATCTTTTTGTTGCTGAGCTTGTTGTATTTGTTGATCTGCTTGATCTAATTGTTGTTGAGCTTGTTCGGTAGTATTTTGCCCGCTTGTTTGATTGGTTTGATTTGTCTGTCCTATGATTTGTCCATAGATAGTGGAACTTCCAGTATTTAGTAATAATACCAAGCTGATGGTTAGTATTACTGGAATACTAATATTAGTAAGATTCTTCATTGTAGTATCCTATGAAACAAAGTTTTTATAGTATTAGTAGTGGAGAATAAAAAATATGTCAAGTGGAAGCGATGATAAAATAGAATTAAGACAATCAATTATATTACCATCAGATTCAACATTCAAGACAACTAATAGTACATGTATATAAACCATTATTGATAACACCTTTATAGATATGCTTGGAACACTTTGGACAATTATTTTGATTATAATAGCAATTATCGTTATAGTGGTTTTGCTACGGTTTCTCTTTGGAATATTAGTGATAGCTCCCGTAGGGATGGAATTCGTTAAATCTGGTACAGCCATTGATGCAGCGTTACCAATAGTCACTGGCATCTAGCTACATGGCGAAATGACATATCTGTATCTAGAACATCCAGTGTAGAATGGTACTATGTTTATATCATGTCAGTAATTTTTTGACCTATTACTAATTTTTTTATCCTTTAATAAATATCATTATTTTAATCATCTTTTTATTTCCTATCAGGGTAAGTGATTTCAAATAGCGTCAAAATACAATTTGATTACAAGT
>JARFXS010000194.1 GCA_029194465.1 Candidatus Nitrosocosmicus sp. | reverse complement strand
AAGAATCATCAGAAAAATTCAGTAGTTTCATTTCTTTTTCTCTTTCTAGTAAGAGATCTATTACTCTACCGGGAGACAAAAAAAATGGATCAGAACTTGATTGAAAATTGTTTTTTCCATCATCATTGTTATATTCGGTAAGAATCAAGGTATGCAGCCCAAGGCACATGTTTTCATAGATTGTGTTATAGACAGTAATCGAAGACATTGGATCGTCCATCATGGTAACCATTTTCCCAAATTTGTACGGTTGAAGACCAGATTCTCCCATTAGTGACAATATCCCAGAAGATGAATGTACAACTTTATAATTTATGGATAATTTTCTGGCCCTCACAAGTAGCTCGTTGTATGTAGTTGCTACTAAAGGATCACCGTAGACTAGAACACAAACTTGGGATTTTCGAGCATTATCAAGGATCTCTCTTCCATCTTCTATAAACCATCTCTTAATGAACTTAATTTTGATATCGATGCTCGACCTTGATGGGCTTGTATTTTGTAATTTATCAGGCAGACTCTCAACAAATTCATCTGAAATAAATCCTGTAAATCTCTCAACATATACAATATCACTATTTCTTAACGATATTCGATCGATCCTAGTAATGCAGGATTCCAACTCATTGATACCATTATTACTTGCACAACATTTTATAATATTAATTCTCTTGGTAATTATTCTAATTTATATCAATTTATGACGCACATTGTGATTTATCCTATTAGTTTACAGTATTTGATTTTTCTTGAAGATTTTTGTGAAGCCTCGCCATATGTAATAAGGCACCTTTGAAAATTTCTATACCAGTTAAGTAGTCTGGAACAAAGAGTTTTTCATCAACTGTGTGAGAAGAATGAGGGTCTCCAGGACCATAAGTCACAACAGGGATATTCAAAATATTTCCCAGAATATTCATGTCACCTGTACCAGTTTTCTTTAATAACAACGGTCTTTTTTTTCTTTGATCCAAGATAGACAAAACCAGTGCCCGTACTAACGGAGAAGATACGTTGGCTTGAAAGGGTTCAGTTTTATCCTCAACTCGGTATTTGATCTTCACTCCATGAATGAAATCTTTAATCTCGTTTATACGAACGTCAATCAGTTCTAATACTTTGTCACAAGATAAATTCGGTGGAATACGTATATCAATAGTTATCCTACATTTTTGCGGAGTTACATTATGACTTGTGCCTCCGTTTATTTCCGTAACGCTATAACTTATTTGATCTGCCTTATTTTTTGCGTTTGCAATTTCCGGCTTTAGAAATACACTTTTCAATTCATTCCATACTTTGTATAATTCGTCAATTGCATTTAATGATAACCACGGAGCACTCGCGTGAGCACTGTTATCAACATCACACATAAGACGAATTTCTAAGCGTCCTTTATATGATATAGTGATATTTTCTATTCCGCTTGGTTCCCCAAATATTGCATAGTCAGGATTTAATGTAGTGTCTTTTACCAAATTTTTTATTCCCGTAGCATTGCCTTCTTCGTCTACTACAGCAGCAAAAATAATAGTCCCCGCTTGTTTTGGAATGTCCGCGGCTGCCAATAACATTGAAACTAACGGAGCCTTTGCATCGGAGGCACCACGTCCATATAAATAATCACCCTCGAGTCTTACGGGTACAATCCCAGGGACAGTATCCATGTGACCACACAAGAGAATAATCGGCTTTCCGTTACCTCTAACTGCAACCATGTTCCCAACGCTATCGATATTTGCCGTTTCAAATCCTAAATCCATACAAATATCTTTCAAGAAATTGGCCAACTGGGATTCTGATCGTGATGGAGTATAAATCTCTAAAGTATTTCTTAGCAATTCTATAGCAAAATTTGGGGAGACCATTTTATAGAGACTTATTTCTTGAGAATATTAGTCATATAGTCCACAATTAACCCGGGAATATCAACCCCGGTTACTCTCACCGTATTCTTGAATTCTGTGGTATTATTAACTTCGTGAACAACTAATCCATATTTTTCGCTTTCCATCAGGTCCACTCCTACTATGTCACCCTTAAAAATTTTTGAAGACTTTATGCAAATTTCTTCTAGCTCTGTCGTAATGGGACAAGGCGAAGCGTGACCCCCTAAAGCCATATTTGTCTTCCATTCATTAGTTCCAGAATAACGGTAGATTGCGGCCACAACATTATCACCAATTACGATAGCACGAATATCCCTAGGTGGTCTCTTAATGAATTCTTCGAAATAATTAATGTGGTAAATAGGAAACATATGTTCTCTATCTTCCAGCACCGCCTTAGCCGCTTCCTCATCGTTTAGCAGTCCGATTAATCGGCCCCAACTTCCTACAGTGGGT
>JARFXS010000193.1 GCA_029194465.1 Candidatus Nitrosocosmicus sp. | reverse complement strand
CTATCATTCTCTGATGTTCTGTTAATTTATTAGTTTCATCAATTATAGGATATCGGAGTTTTTACTACGCGTTTCTTCTAAGATATTTAATCTGATAAATCATGAATCGTGACCGTAGTTGTCAGTCGATTTAGTTTGGATAACTCGTTGATAGTTGCAATTACTTTAATACCATCCAAGGCTGTTTGAATCAAATCCTTACTGCATACAGATGGATCACAGTGTTGTAGCTGTAGTTGTTATTTTCCAGTAGACAGCAAGAATACAATTAGATAATTAATTTGCCTTAAAATGTATTATGTCATAGCATGATGACTATGTAGCAGGAATCAACTCAAAAAAAATTTGATTAGGCTCCAAAAGTTTACATTTTAGTATGATATATACAAAATCGTGAAATTAATATGAAGTATCTATACGTTTCTGAAACTAAAATAGACATGCTTTATCCTCAAATACTAAAAACCATCTTGGATAACATTGATGATGAATCGAATATTAATACTGGATTTGGTTCTACTTTAACAGCAAATCCGGATAGTGGAAAAACGCTCTATGACAAGTTAGATTTAGTTTCTAGTTTTCTAGAAAAGGAAGGTACTATCGGAACAATAGATTCCCCCCTACAATATTTCAAGGGAACACTTCCTATGCGTTGGGGCTCTTATGGTATGGATGAAAAGTCCCAATTAGTATACTTTGGAGGCATTACCGATACTGGAACAGTATTAGGCCTAGGTGGATCAATGCATCATGTTTTAGAAAAAGAAAGAGCAAGTTCTCATGCTCAATCGCATTCATTGTCTTTTGCGTTAGCAAACCAATTAAGTGTGGAATTAAATATTCCTTTGACTCCTGGAGATAAGTATGAGATAGAGGGACAGAGTAGAGCATTTGCTCTCAACGATGATTCTTATTTAGAGGCTGTATCGCTTGCAACAAATCAAATGGAGGGACCTTTGCAAAAGCTAGAGTTTCTGGCCCAAAAACTGGTTGCAGGTGGTGAAGACAGAAAAGTTGTATTAGGAACTCCTATCTATGTTGCTGTTGCAGAATAAACTATATCACTATAATTTATTAGCCAAATGCGATTGCACCAATCTGTTTGTAGTTATTATGATAGTGAATCGAAAATGCTTGAGTGCACTGAACACAATCAACAAATAGCAATAACAATACTTATATAATTATTCTTACTAAATTAGACTATTTTATGACTGAAAATGAAAAATTCAAAAACATATATGAAAATGCATATAATCAGCAAAAACAAACCGTGGAACAAAATTATAATCAATTCAAAAACATGATTGAAAACGCATATCTTCAACATATACAATCCATTGAACTTTATTATAATCAATTCAAAAACATGATTGAAAACGCATATCTTCAACATATACAAATGATCAAAACTAATGCTTCTATAATGAAAAGCTATTCTAGCATGTTTGGAAATAGTGATATAGCAAAAAATATTGAAAAGATGGAATCAGATTTTTTAACTCTAAATGAGGAATCAAAAAAATCGATGATCGGTCAATTAGACATCATTAAAGATAATTACCTATCTAATGCTGCTAAAATAAATGAAGGATATCATAAGATGCCAAGCTTTGATAAGTTTGTTCCCAATCCTGATGGCTCAGTGGGATCCAAATAGAAATTTAAAGAAATAAATTTAGTTGAATAGTCTATTTCACTATTCACCCATTAGTTTTTAGCAGGTTCCGGGTTAAAGGAATGAAACTTTTTTTGCATATGTAGTCTTTCACTTTACGACGGCTACATAATATCCCAAGATCATCCAATTTTCATTTGTATCCAAATTCCAGTTAGAGGTTTTGGTATTTAATACATAGACATCGAAGAGCGATGAATCAAAAATTCATAATTCTAAAAGTGCATTCTAAAACGCATACAAATTAGTGAATTAGGGTCACTAGGCCTTCCGTACCAGTGAGCGTACCCGTTACGTAAGTACCATTGTTTGAAGGATTATGCGTCAGTGCTAATGGCACATTATTAATATTTACTGTTTCTGATACATCATTATTAATACCGTCTATGATTGATACAGAATTTGATACCACGTTAGCTACGTAAATGTTGTTGTTAGCTGGATTAAACTCCAATGCAACAGGTTCGGTACCGACCACCGGATTGCCAAGTAATGTTTGATTTGAACCTCCAATTACCGAAACAGTTCCGGAACCGTAATTTGCTACATAGACATTTTCGTTAGCTGGATTAAACTCC